>JBBTDR010000576.1:0-1659 GCA_038042665.1 Nitrospinota bacterium | reverse complement strand
TCTGAGCGACCGGAAGGAGCGAAGAATCTCGGTTTGGAATCCTGAACACCGAGACCCTTCGCTTCGCTCAGGGTGACACCAAAGAAGCGAGACCCTCCGAGGAGCCTGCCCTGAGCGCGGCGAAGGGCTCGGAATGACAGCCACGCCGATGCTGGATGGAAAGGGTGTCATTCCGAGCGAAGCGAGGAATCTGCTTCTAGCCCTGGCCTGTCATGTTGGGCGCAGCGAAGAATCCGCTTTCGCTCTACAATAAAACAAGAAGCGGATTCTTCGCTCCCTGCGGTCGCTCAGAATGACAATCTTTTCACGGAGCCTGCCCTGAGCGCGGCGAAGGGCTCGGAATGACGGGCGAGACAGGGGCCTCCCCTCAATCCTCCACCTTGGGCTCTTCCTCCTCCCCCTTCTCCAGCAGGGGCAGCAAGCCGCACTCCTGGCAGGCCAGGAGGATGTTGTCCCTCGGGATGCCCCGGCCGGTCTCTTGGCGGATCCAGTCCCTGAGCCGCTCGATCAGGGCCGCCTGGCCTTCTTTGCTGAGCTTTGCGTTTCTCGCCATGCGCGCCCCCCACCCGGCCGGCGCGGGACCCGATAAAATGCCCTTCCCGCCAAGCCTTCCCATCATCGCCGCCCTCCCCGCCGGGCGCAAGCCCGGACGAGCCGGAAAATGAGGTAAGAGCCCGGGGGACGTATCTTTCATCTGGCGGGCTTCCGCGCGGGGGCAGGCCATCCTCCGCACGCGGGGACATCCGTAGGGGCGAGGCATGCCTCGCCCCTACAGGCACAGACCGTGAGGCAAAATGAAAGTTCTATCGTTTCCCAGCGAATTCCAGCGGAAAAAATCGTCGGTCCCGGGGCGCGTCCGAGGCGATACCGGATATTCCCGGATAATACCGGGTAATACCCCTCTTTACTTTATTTATCCAGGTGGACGGGATGCGGGCGTCCGGGGATTTCCGGGATATTCCAGGGTATTCCGGGGGAAAAAATCAGCCCTCGACGATGATGTTGACGAGCCGGCCGGGGACGACGATGTGCTTGACGACCGTCTTCCCCTCGAGGAAGGCGGCGGCGGCGGCCGTGGCCTTCTCCCTGAGCTCCGCTTCGCCCGCGTCCGGAAGCGCCGTGAAGGTGCGGCGGGTGCGGCCGTTCACCTGGACGGCGAACTCCTTCTCCTCGGCGGCGATGGCCCCCTCGTCCACGGCGGGCCAGCCCTCGCGGAAGAGGCTCCCCCGCCCCCTGCCCGCGCCCAGGGCGGCCCAGAGCTCCTCGGCCATGTGGGGAGCCATGGGGGCCAGGCAGCAGAGGAGGATCTCCGCGGCCTCGCGCTGGACCGGGGGCTCGGCCCCGGCCTCGCTCCGGAGCGAGGCCGCGAGCTCCATGATGCGGGCGACGGCGGTGTTGAAGGCGAAGCTCCGCTCGTACACCTCGGTCGCGTGCTTGAGGGCGGCGTGGGCGTCGCGCCGGAGTTTCCTGCCGGAGGGAGAGAGGCGGGAGCTGTCCCCGCCCGCCCGGAAGGGCTCCGCCGCCCGCCAGCTCTCCATGCGCTCGGCGGCCATCGTCCACACCCGCTGGAGGAAGCGGTGGACGCCGATGAGACCGTCGTCCCTCCACTCCTTGTCGCGCTCGGGGGGGCCGATGAAGAGGGTGTAGAGGCGGCCCGCG
>JBBTDR010000575.1:0-1092 GCA_038042665.1 Nitrospinota bacterium | reverse complement strand
CCCGGCAAGGGCGGGGCCATCGTGCGCCCGAAGCGGAAGAACCTGCGGACGGGGCGGGTGATCGACCGCACTTTCCGCTCGGGCGAGTCGCTGGGCTCGCCCGACATCGAGCAGCGGGAGATGCAGCTCCTCTTCCAGGACGGGGAGGCGCTGACCTTCATGGACACCACCACCTTCGAGCAGATCCCCCTCCCGCGCGAGAACCTGGGCGACAGCGTGAAGTGGCTCAAGGAGGAGGCGGTGGTGCAGATCCTCTTCTACCGGGGGGCCCCCATCTCGGTGGAGCTCCCGAACTTCGCCGTGCTGGCCATCCGCAGGACCGAGCCCGGGGTGCGGGGCGACACCGCCTCCGGGGGGAGCAAGCCGGCCGAGCTGGAGACGGGCGCGGTGGTCAACGTGCCCCTGTTCCTGAACGAAGGGGATATCCTCAAGATCGACACCCGCACCGGGGAGTACATCGAGCGGGTCAAGGCTTCCTAGCGCTGGACGGGGCCGTTGAAAAACGGGGCCTTCTGTGACATCGTGAAGGCTCAAGCGAGCCAAGGCACCCAGGCGATCCATCTCAGAGGCTGAGTCAGCCTGCCCGGTGCGGAGGAGAGGAGGAGCGTCATGCGGAGATTGGCCCTTTCCCTGTTCGTGGTGTGGACGGCCTTGCTGCTCGCGGCCCCCGTCTCGAGGGCGGCCGAGGCCGTCAAGATCGGCGTCGCGGGCCCGCTGACGGGCGACCAGGCGGCCTTCGGCGAGATGCTCAAGAACGGCGCCCTCCTCGCCGTGGAGGAGTGGAACGCGAAGGGCGGGGTCGCCCTCAAGGGCAAGAAGGTGAAGGTGGAGATCCTCTGGGGGGACGACCGCCACGACCCCCGCGAGGGCGTCTCCATCGCCCACAAGTTCGTCAATTCGGGCGTGGTGGGGGTGGTGGGCCACTTCAACAGCTCGGTCTCCATCCCGGCCTCCGGGGTCTACGCCGAGGCGGGCGTCGTGCAGATCACCCCGGCCTCGACCAACCCCAAGCTCACCGAGCAGGGCCTGAAGACGGTCTTCCGCGCCTAAAGATTTCCACTTCTTTGCTATGAAGCCGAAATTCTTTGGGAA
>JBBTDR010000574.1:5852-9052 GCA_038042665.1 Nitrospinota bacterium | reverse complement strand
TGCGGGGGCGGGATTTGAACCCGCGACCTTTGGGTTATGAGCCCAACGAGCTACCAGGCTGCTCCACCCCGCACCGCGATCTTCTGGGATTTCTTTACGCCCGCCCCGGAGGCTTGTCAACCTGGCCAGCCCCTGGGAGGACGGGGCGCTGGGCCAAGCGTTAGCGGTTCCCCCCGGGAATGAACTCGTACACCACCTCGCCCGGCTTCACGAGCCCCAACTCCTCGCGGGCGATGCGCTCGATGGCCCGCATGTCCTCGCGCAGGGAGCGCACCTCCCGGCGGACGCGGCCGTTCTCCCGCTCCATGGCGGCGAGCTCCACCCGCAGCCCCTCGATGCGCCGGCCGTTCACCCAGACGGAGAGCCAGCCGTCCCGGCCCAGGACGGCGGTGCCGAGCATCAGGAGGCACAGCGAGAAGGCGAGCCAGGCGAACAGGTGCCTCCCGCCGCTGGATGCCCGCATCGGAAACCCTCCGGCCCGCTTCAGCTCCCGCCCCTCCCGTCCGCTCCGCCGCCTTCCCTGGCCGCCCCCCCCTAGAGGGAGGAGAACGCCCGCCGCGCCGCGGCCAGGGTCGCCTCCACGTCCGCCTCCTGGTGGGCGCTCGAGAGGAAGCCCACCTCGAACTGGCTCGGGGCCAGGGCCACCCCCTGGGCGAGCATCGCGTGGAAGAACCTCGCGTACGCCTTCGTGTCGGACCGCTTGGCGCCGGCGAAATTGTACACCGGCCCTTCCTGGAAGAACAGACAGAACATCGTGCCGCAGTGGACGCCCCAGGCGGGCACCCCCGCCCCCTTGGCGGCGGCGAGCATGCCCTCGGCGAGCTTGGCCGTCCTCCCCTCCAAGACCTCGGGGAGGCCCTCCTCCTCGATCACCCGCAGGGTTTCGATGCCGGCGGTCATGGCCAGGGGGTTCCCCGAAAGCGTCCCCGCCTGGTAGACCGGGCCGAGGGGGGCCAGGCGCTCCATCACCTCCCGCCTCCCCCCGAAGGCCCCCACGGGGAGGCCCCCGCCGATGACCTTCCCCAGGATGGTGAGGTCGGGCCGGACCCCGAAGCGGGCCTGGGCCCCGCCCCGGGCCACCCGGAAGCCGCTCATCACCTCGTCGAAGACGAGCAGGGCGCCCGCGCGCTCCGTCTCCCGCCGCAGGGCCTCCAGGAAGCCGGGCCGGGGGAGCACCAAGCCCATGTTCCCGGCCACGGGCTCCACGATGAGGGCGGCGATCCGCTCCCCCATCCGGGCGAAGAGCTCCTCGACCGCCCCGGTGTCGTTGTAGGCCAGCGTCACCGTGTTGCGGGCATAGTCGGCGGGGACCCCGGCGCTGTCCGGCACATCCAGGGTGGCCCCCCCGCTCCCGGCCTTGACCAGGAGGCCGTCGGCGTGGCCGTGGTAGCAGCCCTCGAACTTGACGACGACGTCCCGCCCCGTGAAGCCCCGGGCCAGCCGGATGGCCGACATGGTGGCCTCCGTCCCCGAGTTCACGAAGCGCAGCATCTCCATCGAGGGATAGGCCTCGGCGGCCAGCCCGGCGAGGGTGGTCTCGAGCTCGGTCGGGGCGCCGTAGCTCGTCCCCCGGCCGGCCGCCTCGCGCAGGGCCTCCACCACGCGCGGGTGGGCGTGGCCCAGGATGAGCGGCCCCCAGGAGAGGACGTAGTCGATGTAAGAATTGCCGTCGGCGTCCCAGAGGCGGCTGCCCTTCCCCCGGTCCACGAAGAAAGGGGTGCCCCCCACCCCCCGGAAGGCGCGCACGGGGCTGTCCACCCCGCCGGGGATGCGCCGCTGGGCCGCCTGGAAGAGCGCTTCGGACTTCGGGCGGGCGGTCATCGGAGGTATTTTCCGATCAGGAGGTCCAGGCGCTCGCGCGCCCCGGCCGGGATGTGGGCCCGGTCGGTGATGATGGCGCCCGCGAGGGAGCCCGCGAAGGGGCTCGCCCCCCCGATGGCGGGCGCGGCCTCGCGGATGATCCGCTGGGCGAGGGCGGCGTTGCGCTTGATGAGGGCGACCACCGCCTCGACGCTCACGTCCTCCTCCTCCTCGTGCCAGCAGTCGTAGTCGGTGGCCAGGGCGATGGTGGCGTAGCTCAGCTCGGCCTCCCGGGCCAGCTTGGCCTCGGGCATGTTGGTCATCCCGATGACCGAGGCCCCCCAGCCGCGGTAGCGGAGGCTCTCCGCCCGGCTGCTGAACTGGGGGCCCTCCATGCAGACATAGGTGCCCCCGGAGTGCACGGTGGCGCCCGCCCGCCGGGCGGCGTCCTCCAGGATCCCGCTCAGGCGGCGGCAGACCGGGTCGGCCATGGAGACGTGGGCCGCCACCCCCCCGCCGAAGAAGGTGCTCCCGCGGCCCTGGGTGAGGTCGATGAACTGGTCGGGGACGACGATGTCCCCGGGCCGGATCTCCTCCCTCAGGCTCCCGACGGCGCTGACCGAGACGATCCACTCGCAGCCGAGCTGCTTGAAGCCGTGGACGTTGGCCCGGAAGGGGATCTCGCCGGGCATGAGGACGTGGCCCCGGCCGTGGCGGGGCAGGAAGGCCACCCGCTTCCCGGCCAGGGTGCCCACCACATAGGGGGCCGAGGGCTTGCCGAAGGGAGTGGAGAGATCGGCCTCCTCCACCTCGGTGAAATCGGCCATGGCGTAGAGGCCGCTCCCCCCGATGACGCCGATCGCCGCCCGGGTCACTCCCCCTCCTCCCTGAAGCCGAGCCCCGGCGGGCTCAGGCGGCCTTCACCCGGAGGAGCCCCTTGGCCAGGAGCAGCTCCCCGATCTGGACGGCGTTGAGGGCGGCGCCCTTGCGGAGGTTGTCCGACACCACCCAGAGGTTCAGGGCGTGGGGCGCGGAGGGGTCCCGGCGGATGCGCCCGACGTAGACCGGGTCCCGCCCCGAGGAGAGGATGGGCATGGGGTAGGCCGACCTGGAGGTGTCGTCCACCACCTCGACCCCGGGGGCGCGGGAGAGCAACTCGCGGGCCCGCCCGGGCGAGAGGGGGCGCTCGAACTCGACGTTCACCGACTCGGAGTGGCTGTTGAAGACGGGCACCCGGATGCAGGTGGCGCTCACGGGGAGGTCCGGCTCCCCCATGATCTTCCGGGTCTCGTTCACCATCTTGCGCTCCTCCTTGGTGTCCCCCTCTTCCAGGACGGCGTCGATCTGGGGCAGGCAGTTGAAGGCGATGAGGTGGGGGAACTTGGCGGGCCGGGGCTCCC
>JBBTDR010000574.1:0-5842 GCA_038042665.1 Nitrospinota bacterium | reverse complement strand
CCCGGCCCTGCGCGCGGGCCTCCACCTGGCGCTCGAGCTCATCGATGGCCGCCTGGCCCGCCCCGCTCACGGCCTGGTAGGTGCTCACCACCACGCGCCGGATGCGCGCCGCGTCGTGGAGGGGCTTGAGGACCACCACCATCTGGATGGTGGAGCAGTTCGGGTTGGCGATGATGCCCTGGTGGGCGCGCAGGGCGTCCGGGTTCACCTCGGGCACCACGAGGGGCACCCCGGGGTCCATCCGGAAGGCGCTCGAGTTGTCCACCACCACCGCCCCGGCCTTCACCGCCGAGGGGGCGAACTCCAGGGAGCGCGGGGCTCCC
This sequence comes from Nitrospinota bacterium, assembly GCA_038042665.1. GTDB lineage: Bacteria > UBA8248 > UBA8248 > UBA8248 > UBA8248 > 2-12-FULL-69-37. The sequence goes on along the minus strand of JBBTDR010000574.1, from coordinate 5,519 downwards.
GCCGAGAAGAGGGCGAGGTCCACCCCCCCGAAGGCGCCGTGGGCGAGCCGCCCGACCCGGAGCTCTCCCCCGCGGAAGGGGACGGTCTTCCCCTCGCTCCGCTCGCTCGCCAGGGCGACCACCTCCTGGGCCGGGAAGGAGCGCTCCTCCAGGATGCGGAGCATCTCCCGCCCCACCGCGCCGGTCGCCCCGGCCACCGCCACCCGCAGGCCCATCACCCGCTCCCTCCCGCATACCGGGCGATCCGCTCCCCCATCTGGGCGCAGCCCACCTCGGTGGTCCCCAGCGTATAGATATCGCCCGTGCGGTAGCCTTCCTGCAAGACCCGGGCGACGGCCCCCTCGATGGCGGCCGCCATGTCCGCCCGCTTGAGGGTATACCGGCAGAGCATGGCCGTCGACATGATGGCGGCGATGGGGTTGGCCTTGTCCTGGCCGGCGATGTCAGGGGCGGTGCCGTGCACGGGCTCGTAGAGGCCGAAGCCGGTCTCGTTCAGGTTGGCCGAGGCCAGCATCCCGATGGAGCCGGTGAGCATCGAGGCGGCGTCGCTCAGGATGTCCCCGAACATGTTGCCGGTCACGATGACGTCGAAGTGCAGGGGGTTGCGGATGAGCTGCATCGCGGCGTTGTCCACGTACATGTGGGTGAGCTCGACGTCGGGGTACTCCCTGCCCATCCCGGTGGCGATCCTCCGCCAGAGGCGGCTGTTGTCGAGGACGTTCTCCTTGTCCACCGAACACACCTTCTTGCGGCGCACCCGGGCGAGCTCGAAGCCCACCTTGAGGATGCGGCGGATCTCGGGCGTGGTGTAGACCATGGTGTCCACCGCCCGCTCGTTCCCGTCCGGCAGGCGCTCGATGCCCCGCGGTTGGCCGAAGTAGATGTCCCCCACCCCCTCGCGCACCACCAGGAGGTCGAGGCCCCGCACGAACTCCGGCTTGAGGGAGGAGGCGCCCACCAGCGGGGCGAACATCACCGCGGGCCTGAGGTTGGCGAAGAGGTTGAGACTCTTCCGCAGCCCCAGGATGGCCTGCTCGGGGCGCTTCTCCTTGGGGAGGCTGTCCCACTTGGGCCCCCCGACCGCCCCGAAGAGCCCCGCGTCGCTCGCCCGGCAGAGGTCGAGGGTCTTCTGGGGCAGGGGCTCCCCCCCGGCGTCGCAGGCGGCGCCGCCGCAGAGGGCCTCCTCGAACCGGAACGCCACCCCGAAGCGCTTGCCCGCGGCCGCGAGGACCCGCCGGGACTGGACCGTCACCTCCTGGCCGATGCCGTCGCCCGGCAGCACCGCGATCTTGTAGGCGCTCAACGCGATCCGCCTCCCGGCCCGCCGGGGCGCTGGGAAGAAAACCCGGACGTGTAGGGGAGCCCCGCCGCCACCTCCCGCACCCGGGGCAGGTTGGCCTCCAGGTTGGCCAGCATGTCCCAGGTGCCGGCCAGGAAGGACTTGCGGCGGTTCTCCTGCATCTCGACGGGGAGGCTCTCCCCGCCGAAGCTGATGGTGAGCTCGTCGAGGTCGAGGACGAACTCCGTCCGGGGGTGTTTCTGGGCCTGGGCGATGAGCCGGGCGACGTTCTCCGCCGAGGTCGCCGCCAGGGGCAGGCCGATGGCGAAGGAGTTGCCCGCGAAGATCTCGGCGAACGACACCCCGACCAGGGCCTGGACCCCGAAGCGCTGGATGGCCTGGGGGGCGCTCTCGCGCGAGGAGCCCGAGCCGAAGTTCCTGCCCACGAACATGAGCCTGGCCCCCCGGTGGGCCGGGTTGTCGATGGGGTGGTCGGGGCTGTTCTCCCGCTCGTCGCAGAAGAGGGCCTTCTCGATGCCGGTGAAGGTGATGGCCTTGAGGAACCGCGCCGGGGTGATGCGGTCGGTGTCGATGTCGTCCCCGGGCAGGGGGACGGCCCTCCCCCTGATCTGGCGGATGGCGGCGCCCCGGGCCGCGCTCATGGCTGGAACCCCCGCGGGTCGGCGAGGCAGCCCTCGATGGCCGAGGCCGCCACCGCGGCCGGGCTCCCCAGGTGGGTGCGGCCCTTGGGGCTCCCCTGCCGCCCGATGAAGTTGCGGTTCGAGGAGGAGATGCTGCGCTCGGCGCCCACGAGCTTGTCGGGGTTCATGCCCAGGCACATGGAGCAGCCCGCCCCCCGCCACTCGGCCCCGGCCTCCCGGAAGACCTCGTGGAGCCCCTCCCGCTCGGCCTGCGCCTTCACCTGCTGGGAGCCCGGGACGACGAGCATCTTGACCTTGGGGTGGACCTTGCGGCCCCGCAGGATGCGCGCCCCCTCGCGGAGGTCCGAGAGGCGGGAGTTGGTGCAGGAACCCAGGAAGGCCACGTCGATCTTGGTGCCCTGGATGGCCTCCCCCGGCCGGAGGCCCATGAAGGCGTAAGCGTGCTCGGCGGTGCGGCGCTCCTCGCCCTCGAACGCCTCGAGCGGGGGCAGCTTCTCCGAGATGCCCGCCGAGTGCCCCGGGTTGATGCCCCAGGTCACCATGGGCTCGATGGATCCGCCCTCGATGCCGAAGACGTGGTCGTAGACGGCGTCCCTCTCCGAGGCCACGGACTTCCAGTAGCCCACCGCCTTGCCGAACGCCTCCCCCTGGGGGGCGAACTCCCGGCCCTCGAGGTAGGCGAAGGTGGTCTCGTCCGGGTTCACGTAGCCGATGCGCGCCCCGCCCTCGATGCTCATGTTGCAGACGGTCATGCGCCCCTCCATGCCCATCTTGTCGAAGACGGGCCCCCCGTACTCGTAGGCGTAGCCCAGGCCTCCCTTGATGCCCAGGTCGCGGATGATGCGCAGGATGACGTCCTTGGGGAAGACGCCCGGGCGCAGCTCCCCGCCCACGTTGATGCGCCGCACCTTGAGGCGGCCCAGGGCGAGGGTCTGGGTGGCGAGGACGTGGGCCACCTCGGTCGTCCCGATGCCGAAGCCGAGCGAGCCCATGGCGCCGTGGGTGCTGGTGTGGCTGTCGCCGCAGGCGATGGTCATGCCCGGCTGGCTGAGACCCAGCTCGGGGCCGATGACGTGGACGATGCCCTGCCGCCCCGTGCCCAGGTGAAGGAAGCGGATGCCGCTCTCGTCCACGTTCTTCTCGAGGGCGGCGAACATCTCCTCGGCCTGCCCGTCCTCGAAGGGCCGGATCTGGACGAGGGTGGGGATGATGTGGTCCACCGTGGCGACGGTCCGCTCCGGGAAGGCCACCTTGAGCCCCCGCTCCTTCAGCATGTCGAAGGCCTGGGGGGTGGTCACCTCGTGGACGAGGTGGAGCCCGATGAAGACCTGGTCGTGGCCGGTCGGGAGCTTGGCCACCGTGTGGCTGTCCCACACCTTGTCGTAGAGCGTCCGTTCGGACATGCGCCGTTCCTCTCGCCCCTCTGGCCCGTTCAGGAGAACCGCCCGGCGCCGCCCGGCCGGGCCGCCGCCGCTTCGTCCAGCGCCTTCCGCAACGCTTCCACGTACCGGGAGGCCGCCTGGAGCTTGGCCCGCCGGTCCGCTTCTTTCTCCATCACGTCCGCGAGGGCGCTGCCGACGATCACCCCCTCGGCGTTCTCCCCCGCGTCGGCCGCCTGCTCCGGGGTCTTGATCCCGAAGCCTACGAGCACGGGCCGGTTCTTGACCGCGCGCAGGCGCTCGAGCGAGCCGCGCAGGCCGGCGTCCAGGCTGTCCCGGGCCCCGGTCACCCCCATCTGCCCCACATAGTAGATGAACCCGCTGCCCGCGCCGTTCACGAGCTCCACCCGCGAGGGGGTGCTCGTCGGGGCGAGCATGAAGACCGCGTCCAGGGGGAAATCCCGCATGGCCCTCAGCAGCTCCCCCGCCTCCTCGGGCGGGAGGTCGGGCACGATCACCCCGTCCGCCCCGGCCCGGGCCGCCTCTCGGGCGAAGGCGCCCTCGCCGAAGGCGATGATCGGGTTGTAGTAGGTCATGAGCACGATCGGGGCCTCGGCGAGCTCCCGGCGGACCTCCCCCACGAGGGCGAGCACGTCCTTGAGCCTCGTGCCGCCCTGGAGCGCCCGCATGCTGGAGCGCTGGATGGTGGGGCCGTCGGCAAGGGGGTCGCTGAAGGGCACCCCCAGCTCGAAGCCGTCCGCCCCGGCCCGGGCGAGGGCGGGCAAAAGCTCCCGGGTGAAGGCCAGGTCCGGGTCCCCCGCCGTGGCGAAGGGGAAGAGCCCCGCCCTCCCCTCGGCCCGGAGGCGCTCGAAGCAGGCGGCGAGCCGGGAGGATCGCTGCATCAGCCTCTCCCCCCCGCCGGTTCATCGAGCATCTCTTTGAGCAGGCCCTCGGCCTGCTGGACGTCCTTGTCCCCCCGTCCCGAGAGGCACACCACGGCGACTTTGGGCCTGCCCGGCCCCGCCTCCCGGGCCAGGGTGTCCAGGTAGGCGATGGCGTGGGCGCTCTCCAGGGCGGGGATGATGCCCTCCAGGCGGGAGAACTCCTGGAAGGCCCGCAGGGCCTGGCGGTCGTCCACGGCCGCGTAGCGGGCCCGGCCCGAGTCCTTGAGGTGGGCGTGCTCGGGCCCCACGCCGGGGTAGTCGAGCCCGGCCGAGACCGAGTGGGCCGGGATGATCTGGCCGTCGCCGTCGTAGAGGAGGAAGGTGCGGCAGCCGTGGAGCACCCCCACCCGTCCCGCGTTGAGCGAGGCGCCGTGCTCCCCGGTCTCGATGCCGCGGCCGGCGGCCTCGACCCCGATGAGCTGGACCTCCTTGTCCCCGGCGAAGGGGTGGAAGAGGCCGATGGCGTTGCTCCCCCCGCCCACGCAGGCCACGCAGCAGTCGGGGAGGCGCCCCTCGGCGGCCAGCACCTGCTCCCGCGCCTCGCGCCCGATGACGGACTGGAAGTCGCGGATCATGGCCGGGAAGGGGTGCGGGCCCACCACCGAGCCGATGATGTAGTGGGTGGTGCGGACCGAGGCCGTCCAGTCGCGCAGGGTCTCGTTGGTGGCGTCCTTGAGGGTGCGGCTCCCCGAGGCGACGGGGATGACCCGGGCGCCCAGCAGGCGCATGCGGAACACGTTGAGGGCCTGGCGGGCCACGTCCTCCTCGCCCATGTAGACGTCGCACTCCATCCCGAAGAGGGCCGCTGCCGTGGCGGTGGCCACCCCGTGCTGGCCCGCGCCCGTCTCGGCGATGAGGCGGCGCTTGCCCAGGCGCCGGGCCAGGAGGGCCTGGGCGAGGGTGTTGTTGATCTTGTGGGCGCCCGTGTGGCAGAGGTCCTCGCGCTTGAGATAGACCTTGAGGGTGCGGAGCTTCGCGGAGAGCCGGGCGGCGTGGTAGAGCGGGGTGGGCCGCCCGACGTAGTGGGTGAGGTAGTAGGCCACCTCCTCCCGGAAGGCCGGGTCGCGGCGGGCGGCCTCGTAGGCGGCGTCCAGCTCCTCGAGGGCGGGCATGAGGGTCTCGGGGACGAACTGCCCCCCGAACCGCCCGAACCGCCCCTTGGGCTCGCTCGCCGTGCTCATGACGCTCCTCCTCCCGCGGCCAGGGCCGCCCGGGCGTTCTCGATGAAGCGGCGCACCTTCCCCCGGTCCTTGCG
>JBBTDR010000573.1:0-1193 GCA_038042665.1 Nitrospinota bacterium | reverse complement strand
CTTGAAGACGGGCCGGAGCTTGGCCAGGGCCTCGGCGGTCGAGTCGGCGCGGATGTGCTCGTCCCGCTCGAAGAGGATGGCCTTGCGCTTCTGCTTCACCTCGACCGGAAAGCACTCCTCGGCCAGGCGCCCGCTCTCCCAGCCCTCGTGGGCGCGCCGCTGGCTCAGGGCGGCGAAGGCGTCGACGGCCTCCCGGTGGAGGTCGTACTTCTCCGCCAAATTCTCGGCCGTGACCCCCATGGGGACGTTGGCGTGGGTGTCGGTGAGGGCGTTCTGGAGCCCGTCCTCCATCGGGGCCTGGAAGAGGCCGATGCCGGTGCGGCTGTGGCGGATGACGTGGGGGGTGAGGCTCATGTTCTCGGCCCCGACCGCGAGGACGAACTGGGCGTCCCCCGTCAGGATCTCCTTGGCCCCGCTCACCACCGCCTGGAAGCCCGAGGCGCACATCCGGTTCACGCAGTAGCCCGGCTTCTCGATGGGCACCCCGGCGGAGAGGGCCACGTGGCGGCCGATGTACACCCCGTCCGCCGCCGACTGGATGACGTTCCCGACGATGGTGTGGTCGATCAGGCCCGGCTCGACGCCCGCGCGCTTCATGGCCTCCCGGGCGGCGAGGGCCCCCAGCTGGGTGGCCGTCAGCTCGCGCAGGGTGCCCAGGAAGGTGCCGAACGGGGTGCGGGCCCCGCCCAGGAAGACGATCTCATCGGAGGGCATGGCGGGGCTTCCTTATGCTCCAGCGGGTGGAAGGACGAGCGCGAACCAACGCGGCCCGAGGGGGAGACGATACCCCCGCCCCGGGAGGGGCCGCAAGCTGCCCCGCCCCGCTCACATGAAGCTGAGCGGGGTCCGGGCGTCCCCCTGGAGCCGCCGGGCGGCGTCCCGGGCGAAGTAGGTGAGGATGAGGTCCGCCCCCGCCCGCCGGATGGCGGTCAGGGTCTCCATGAAGGCGCGCTCGGGGTCCAGCCAGCCGTTCCGGCAGGCGGCGGCGAGCATGGCGAATTCCCCCGAGACGTTGTAGGCGGCGAGCGGGAGGTTCACCCGGTCCCGGGCCCGGGCGAGGACGTCGAGGTAGACGAGGGCGGGCTTCACCATGACGATGTCGGCCCCCTCGGCGATGTCGAAGTCGATCTCGCGCTGGGCCTCCCGGCCGTTGGCCGGGTCCATCTGGTAGGAGCTGCGGTCCCCGAAGGCGG
>JBBTDR010000572.1:0-8752 GCA_038042665.1 Nitrospinota bacterium | reverse complement strand
CCTTGAGAAATCTTTCCGATTCCTCAACAATAGGGCCACACGCCATCGTTTCTGGCAGATGCCTCATTGGAGGTGGGAGAGCGCCGCATGGCCGATTCGACGCAGAACATCAGCACCCTGCTCCAGGAGAACCGGGTCTACAAGCCCCCCAAGGAGTTCTCCGCCAAGGCCTTCATCAAGTCCATGGCCGCCTATAAACGGCTCTATGAGGAGTCGGTGAAGTCGCCCTCCAAGTTCTGGGGGCGGTGGGCCGAGGAGTTCCACTGGTTCAAGCGGTGGAAGAAGGTCCTGGAATGGAAGGAGCCCCACGCCAAGTGGTTCGTGGGAGGCACCACGAACATCTCCTACAACTGCCTGGACCGCCATCTCGCCACCTGGCGCAAGAACAAGGCGGCCCTCGTCTGGGAGGGCGAGCCGGGCGACGCGCGCGTGCTCACCTACCAGGACCTCCACCGCGAGGTGTGCAAGTTCGCCAACGCGATGAAGGGCCTGGGGATCGGGAAGGGCGACCGGGTCATCATCTACCTGCCCCAGACGCCCGAGGCCGCGATCGCCATGCTGGCCTGCGCCCGCATCGGCGCCCCCCACAGCGTGGTGTTCGCGGGCTTCAGCGCCAACTCCCTGCGCGACCGCATCCAGGACACCGAAGCGAAGGCGGTCATCACCGCGGACGGGGGCTGGCGGCGGGGGAACGTCGTCCCCCTCAAGCAGAACGCGGACGAGGCCATCGAGGGGTGCCCCTCGGTCAAGCACGTCGTCGTCCTCAAGCGGACGGGGACGCAGGTCCACTTCCGGGAGGGGCGGGACCACTGGTGGGACAGCCTCATGGACGCGGCCTCCCCGGACTGCCCCGCCGCGGCGCTCGACGCCGAGCACCCCCTCTACATCCTCTACACGAGCGGCACGACGGGCAAGCCCAAGGGGATCGTCCACACCACGGGCGGCTACATGGTGGGGACCTACCTCACCACCAAGTGCGTCTTCGACGTGCGGGACGAGGACACCTTCTGGTGCACGGCCGACATCGGCTGGGTGACCGGGCACAGCTACATCATCTACGGGCCCTTGCTGAACGGGGCCACCTCGGTCATGTACGAGGGAGCGCCCAACCACCCCGACCCGGGCCGCTTCTGGGACATCGTCCAGAAGTACCGCGTCAACATCTTCTACACCGCCCCCACCGCCATCCGCGCCTTCATGAAGTGGGGGGATGACCATCCCCATAAGCGCGACCTCTCCTCCCTCCGCCTGCTCGGCACGGTGGGCGAGCCCATCAACCCCGAGGCCTGGGTGTGGTACCAACGCGTCATCGGCGGCGGGCGCTGCCCCATCGTGGACACCTGGTGGCAGACCGAGACGGGCACCATCCTGATCACCCCGCTGCCCGGCGCCACCCCCACCAAGCCGGGGACGGCGACGCTGCCCTTCTTCGGCGTGGTGGCCGACGTCGTGACCAAGGAGGGGAAATCGGTGGGCCCCGAGGCGGGGGGCTTCCTCGTCATCCGGAAGCCCTGGCCCGCCATGCTCCGCACCCTGTGGCGGGACGACGAGCGCTACAAGAAGCAGTACTGGGGCGAGATCGAGGGGGTCTACTTCACCGGCGACGGCGCGCGCCGCGACAAGGACGGCTACTTCTGGCTCATGGGCCGGGTGGACGACGTCATCAACGTGGCCGGCCACCGGCTGGGCACCATGGAGGTCGAGAGCGCCCTGGTGGCGAATCCGCGCGTGGCCGAGGCGGCGGTGGTGGGCGTCCCCCACGAGATCAAGGGCCAGGGCATCGCGGCCTTCGTGACCTTGAAGGGGACGAACAACAGGAAGAACGTCGCCCTCGAGCAGGAGCTCAAGGACTGGGTGGTGAAGGAGATCGGCGCCATCGCCCGGCCCGACGTGCTGCGCTTCACCGACGCCCTGCCCAAGACGCGGAGCGGCAAGATCATGCGCCGCCTCCTGCGCGACGTGGCCTCGGGCAGCGGGAAGGTGGGCGACACCACCACCCTTGAGGACATCTCCGTCCTCCAGTCCCTCCAGCAGTACCAGGACGAGTAGGCCCCGCGCCCGCGCGGAACCCAGGGGGGCGGCTCCCCGGAGCCGCCCCTTTTTCCTTTGCATTTGGGAAAAGTCTGGTACGATGCGCGGGTCCCGCCGCCGCCGCCGCCGGGACGTCACCCGCCGAGGAGGATGGGCTCATCAGCCGGTCAGCCAGCGAACCGGAGGAACGAAACGGGTTTTTCCCCCGCGTGGCCACCTGGGGGGAGGAGCGGATTCCCGATTACGTCGCCTACCACCCGGGGGGGGACTTCCTCGTCAACCTGGCGGGCGACTACAACTACATCGAGAGCGCCTACTACGTCTCCCAGGACATCGAGGCCGCCGGCCACGCCGTGCACCCCACCTGCAAGGAGATGCTGGACGCCTACGTCCCCCCCCTCTTCCTGGAGAAGGCGAAGCTGGCGGGGCTCCCCGTCCCCAACTACTACGTCACGAACGACTTCTTCGAGCCCCCGGTCATCGTGGACACCATCAACCCCTTCATGTACCGCCAGATGGTGGTGCTCAAGGAGAACATGCAGCGGCGGGTGGCCAAATCCCTCACCCGGAACTTCACCTACGCCATCTGCTGCCAGGAGCTGCCCGAGAGGGCCAGGGTGGGCTACTTCCGCGCCGTGCTGGGCGAGTGCGGGGCGGGCCGCCACCGGAAGCTGGCCGCCAAGGTCTGGGAGACCTTCCGCCTCCCCCTCGCCGAGGTGCGCGTGATCATCCTCCCCGGAGGGGAGATCCTCCTGAGCGGGGTGGACCCGCTCCCCTACCTGAAACTCACCGCGCGGGAGCGCACCCGCCTCAACCGGGTGGTCCGATGGCCCGAATAGGCGTCCTCATCGAGCGCTACACCGTCCAGAACTCCGAGGAGATGGGCGCCCTCCTCCGCCTCGGCCACGCCGCCGAGCGGATAGGCCACCGGCTCGACGTCCTCTTCCGGCCGGACATGTACAAGATCGCCGAGTACGACGCCATCTTCATCCGCTCCCTCACCGACCCGCTGAACTCCGCCTACGTGGCCGCCCGCCTGGCCGAGATGCACGGCCTGCGGGTGATCGACGACCCGGAGTCCATCCTCGTCTGCTGCGACAAGGTCCACATGTACCGCCGGGTCCAGGCGGCGGGCGTCCCCATGCCCGAGACGATCTTCCTCGACCTCCCCGACGTGAACGCCGGCACGGCGGCCGAGCTCCTCGACGTGCTCGGGCGCCCCCTCGTCCTCAAGGCCCCCAACTCGAGCTTCTCCCGCTTCGTGGACAAGGTGGAGACCCCCAGCCAGTTCGTGCGGGTGGGCAAGCGCTTCCTCCGCCGGGCGGACCGGCTCGTGGCCCAGCGCTTCGTCGCCTCCGACTGCGACTGGCGGGTGGGCGTCCTGGCGGGCCAGCCCCTCTTCGTGTGCCGCTACATGATCCCCAAGCGGCGCTGGAAGGTGCTCACCTACACCCCCTCCGGCCGGGCGGTCTACGGCGAGGTGCGGGGGCTCGAGCTCTCCCAGGCGAACCCCCTCCTGCTGGACACCGCCCTGCGCGCGGCGGCGGCCATCGGGAAGGGCTTCTACGGGGTGGACCTCAAGCAGGTGGGCGATGAGTTCTGCGTCATCGAGGTGAACGACAACCCGACCGTCGCGGCGGGCGAGGAGGACCAGAAGGCGCCCGACGTGTATGAGCGCCTCGTGCGCTACCTCGCGGGGGAGTGGGGCTAGCGTGGCCAAGGGGCCCTCGGTGAGGCGGGCGGGCCTGAAGGACCTGGACGCCCTGGCGCGCCTGGAGGAGGCGGGCTTCCGGGAGGAGGACGCCTTCGGGCGGACCCAGCTCCGCCGCCTGCTCGGCCCCGCGAACGCGGCCGCCTTCATCGCCGAGGCGGGCAAGCGCGCCGTGGGCTCGGCCATCGTGCTCTGGCGGCGCGGGGCCTCCGTGGCCAGCCTCTACACCATCACCACCGACCCCGCCTCTCGGGGCAAGGGGGTGGGGAGCCTCCTCCTCGCCGCCTGCGAGCGCGCCGCCGAGGAGAGGGGCTGCGTCCAGATGCGCCTCGAGGTGCGCGGGAGCAACCGCCGGGCCCTCGCCTTCTACGAGCGCCGGGGCTACCGCGCCATCGAGACCCTCCCCGCGTACTACCCCGGCGGCGAGAGCGGCCGCCGGCTCGCCAAGGAGCTCGGCATCCCGGACTCCGGCGCCCTCCGCCTCGATGTGCCCTACTACGCCCAGACCCTCGGCTTCACCTGCGGCCCCGCCTGCCTGATGATGGCCATGAAGCACTTCGGCCCGAAGCTGCGCCTCGACCGCACCCTCGAGCTCGTCCTCTGGAAGGAGGCCACCACCATCTTCATGACGGCGGGCCTGGGGGGCTGCGAGCCCTTCGGCCTCGCGGTGGCGGCCGAGCGGCGGGGCTACCGGGCCGAGGTGATCATGCGGAACCGCGGGGTGCCCTTCCTGGGCTCGGTCCGCACCAAGCAGAAGAAGGAAGTGGTGCGCCTCCTCCACCAGCAGATGAAGGCCGAGGCGGAGTCCCTGGGCGCGGCGGTCCGCTACCGCAACTTCACCTACGCCGACATCCTCCAGGCCTTGCGCGAGGGGGCCGTGCCCATCGTCCTCGTCAGCACCTACCGGCTTCACGGCTTCAAGGCGAAGGCGCCGCACTGGGTGGTGGTGACGGGCTACGACGGGCGCAACGTCTACCTGCACGACCCCTACGAGGGCCACTACCGCCACGCCCCGCGCCTGGCCCGCCACCTGCGGGTGCCCGTCCAGGAGTTTCGGCGGATGAAGCGCTGGGGCAAGGAGTCCCTCAAGAGCGCCGTGTTCATCCGCCAAGAGAAGAAGGGGCGCGCGGCGGGCTAGGGTCATCTCGCGGCGCGCGCCGCCGAACCGAGGGGAGGAGGAGCCATGGACCAGATCTCGCGGCGGGATTTCCTCAGGGAGGGAACCCAGGGCCTCGCCGCCTGGGGCGCGGGCGGCCTGCTCCTGATGCGGGGGGCCTCGCCGACCGAGGCGAGCGGGGAGCCCGGCGCCGATGGTCAGCTCCTCGCCGCCCTTGGGGAGAGGGCGGAGCCCCGCCCGCCGGCCCCGACGGAGAGGGTCACCCTCGGCCCCTTCTATCGCCAGGGGGCCCCCTTCCGCGCGAAGGTGACGCCTCCCCTGGAGCCGGGGCCGGTCCTCGTGATCCGGGGGAGGGTCTGGGGCCACGACACCGGCCAACCCCTCCCGGGCGCGGTGCTCGACGTCTGGCAGGCGGACGCCGCGGGCCGCTACAGCGGGGGAGGGGAGGATTTCGGAAACCGCGCCCGGATGCGGACCGACGAGAGCGGCCGCTACGAGTTCGAGACCATCCGGCCCGGGGGCTACCGCGCGGGCGCCTTCACGCGGGCGGGCCACATCCATTGCCTCGTCCGCCACCCCGGCTACCCGGACCTGGTCACCCAGATCTTCTTCGCGGGGGACCCGCTCCTCGCGGGCGACCCCTTGGTGAAGCCCTCGCTCACCATCCCCCTGCGCCGGGCCGAGGCAGGGGGGAGGCCCTACGAGACGGGGACCTTCGACATCGTCCTCGCCCGGGGCTAGGGGGTCGTTTCCCAACACGCTGTCCACGCCGCAAATGCCAGAACCCTTCCCCCTCCTCCACATCGGGCGGCTCAGGCGCGCCCTCAGCGTTTTCCCGCCCTCCGGGCGCCCCGGAGCATCTCCTTCGCGTGTGCGCGGGCGGCCTGGGTGATCTCGAGCCCGGCCCCCATGCGGGCGATCTCCTCCACCCGCTCCTCGCCCTCGACGGGGGCGATGGCGGCCGAGGTCCGGCCCTTGGCGGCGCGCTTCTCGATGCGGAAGTGGCGGTCCGCTAGGCTCGCCACCTGGGGCAGGTGGGTGATGACGAGCACCTGGTGGTCCCGGGAGACCTCCCGCAGCTTGCGGCCCACCACCTCGGCCACCGCCCCGCCGATCCCCGCGTCCACCTCGTCGAAGACGAGGGTGGGGATGAGGTCCCCCCGCCGCAGCACGGACTCCAGCGCCAGCATCAGCCGCGAGAGCTCCCCTCCCGAGGCCACCCGGGCGAGGGGCCGGGGCGGCTCCCCGGGGTTGGGGGAGAAGAAGAATTCGCACGCGTCCGCCCCGTCCGAGCGCAGCCGCACCTTCCGGCCGCCGATCTCGAGGAAACTCTCCGGGTCGGGGGCGTGCTCCAGCCTCGTCTCGAAGAGGGCGCCCTTCAGGCCCAGCTCGGCCAGGGCCCCGGCCATCCCCTTGTCGAGCTTCTTCGCCGCCCGGCGCCGGGCCTCGGCGGCGGCGCGGGCGAGCCGTCCCGCCTCGGCGCGGAGCCGGTCCCGCTCGGTCAGGAGGCGCCCCTCGCCCCCCGCCTCGTCCGAGAGGGAGGCCAGCTCCTCCCGCGCCCGCCCGAGGAAGGCGAGGCACGCGGCCTCGTCGCTGCCGTACTTGCGCCGCAGCTCGCGCAGGAGGGCGCGGCGGCTCTCCAGCTGCTCGAGCCGGGCGGGGTCGTGCTCGGCGCCCTCGAAGTAGGCCCGCAGGGCTTCGGAGAGGGACTCCGCCTGGGCGAGGAGGGAGGCGGCCTCCTCCGTCCACCCCGACTGCGCGGGGTCCAGCTCCGCCAGCCGCCCCAGCCCCCTCTGGACCTCCCCCAGGCGATCGAAGGCCGAGCCCTCGGCCTCGTAGAGCTTCTCGTAGAGCTCCCGCGCCAGCGTCCCCAGCCGCTCGGCGTTGCGCAGCCGGGGGAGCACGGCCTCGGTCTCCTCGTACTCCCCGGGCGCGAGCCGGGCGCGCTCGAGCTCCTCCACCTGGAAGCGCAGGATGTCGGCCCGCTGGGCCCGCTCCCGGGCACCCTTGCCGTGCCGCTCCAGGGCGCGCTCGGCCTCCCGCAGGGCGCGGACGGCCTCCGCCAGCTCGCCGAGCCCGCCGTCCAGCCCCGCGAACTCGTCCAGGAGCCCGAGGTGGGAGGGGGGGCGCAGGAGGGCCTGGTGGGCGTGCTGGCCGTGGATGTTCACGAGGCGCTCCCCCACCGCGGCCAGGGTGGCCGCGGTGCCGAGGGCGCCGTTCAGGTAGATGCGGCCGCGCCCGGCGGGGGCGACCCGGCGGCGCACGATGAGCTCCCGCTCGGGCCCCACCTCGACCCCCGCCGCCTCCAGGATCCTCTGGGCGGCCCGGCCCCCGGGGGTGTCGGGCAGATCGAAGAGGGTCTCGACCACCGCCTCCCCGGCCCCCGCGCGGACGGCCTCGGCGCTCGATCGCCCCCCGAGGGTGAGGTCGAGGGCCTCGAAGATGATGGACTTGCCCGCCCCCGTCTCGCCCGTGAGGGCGTTCAGGCCCGGGCCGAACTCCACCTCGAGGGAGTCGATGATGGCGAAGTTGGCGATGCGCAGCAGGCGGAGCATCGGGGCCTCAGGAGCGTCCCCCGCCGCGGGGCCCCCGCCGGACGGAGTCCGGGCGGGGTTCCCCGCCGCGGGGGTGGGTCTCCCAGACGAGCTTGTCGCGCAGCACTTGGAAGAAGTCGGCCCCGGCCGGGCGGACGAGGCGGACGGGGTTGGGGCTGCGGACGACCTCCAGCCGGTCCTCCGGCAGGAGCTCGCAGCCCGGGTGGCCGTCCAGGGTGAGCAGGGTGTGCCGCCCCTCCACCTCGGGGTCGGCGAGGAGGCTCACCTCGATGCGGGAGTCGCCGGACACCACGATGGGCCGGTGGCTCAGGGTGTGGGGACAGATGGGGTTGATGAGGATGACCCCCAGCTCCGGCATGGCCAGGGGGCCCCCCGCCGAGAGGGAGTAGGCGGTCGAGCCGGTGGGGGTGGCGAGGATGAGCCCGTCCCCCCGGAAGTCGCCCAGGCCGTGCCCGTCCACCCGGATGGTGAACTCCACCATCCGGGCGAGGGGCCCCGAGGTGAGCACCACGTCGTTCAGCACGTCGTGGAGGGGGAGGGGCTGGCCGCCCCGGAGGGCGCGGGGGCGCAGGCGCATCCGCGACTCGATGGTGAACTCCCCCCGCACCAGGATGCGCTCGAGGGCGGGCATGAGGCCGTCCGCCGGCACGTCCGCCATGAAGCCCAGGTGGCCCGTGTTGACCCCGAGCAGGGGGGGGCTGCCGCTCCCCAGGTGGTGGGCGGTGCGGAGCATGGAGCCGTCCCCGCCGAAGACGATGACGAGGTCCGCCCCCTGGACCGCCTGCTCCCGCGGCAGCCCCCCGTTCTCGCCCGCCATGGCGGCGGACGTCTCGTCCAGGACCACATCGAAGCGGCGCCCCCGCAGCCAGGCGGCCACCCCCGCCAGGTCGAGCGGGGCCTTCTGGGCGATGGGCCATGCCGTCAGGGCGATGCGGCGGAAGGACTGGGGCAAGCGGGTGATCCTCCGGTGCGGGGAACGGGAGGGCCAGTATCCCAAGGCCTCCCCGGGGCCGCAAGGGGTTGGGGGGGAAGCGTCAGCGGGGGCGGATTTCCCGCCCGGCGAGGCCGGCAAACCCAGCCACGGCCCCCCTCTCCTGGGGGAGAGGGCGGGGTGAGGGGGTCTGTGGTAGTATTTATGGAATCAATGGGATGGCCCGTGCGCCAGGAGCGGCATGAACCCGGTCGAAACCTACCTCAATGAGCTTCGCGCCATCCGCAACACGGGGGCGAACCAGCCCGAGACCTCCTACTATCCCGCCCTGTCCAACCTCCTGAACGAGATTGGGAAGACCCTCAAGCCCAAGGTCCACGTGGTCATGCCCCTGGCGAACCTGGGAG
>JBBTDR010000571.1:0-2098 GCA_038042665.1 Nitrospinota bacterium | reverse complement strand
CCTGAGGGGGGAAGGGTGCCGCCCCCCTCAGGGGGGAGGTGGGAGCCCATCCCGAACCGGCGGGCCGGTTCGGGGGCCCAAGAGATGGGCGACGATGAGGGGTGGAATCTAGATGGTGGAAATTCACGTCAGCCTCTCCATCAGCTCCAGCTCGAAGGCGTAGTCGTCCGGGCCCTCCTCGGCGGGGGAGAACGCCCCGGCGAGGTTGGCGAGGAAGAGCGAGCCCGCGTCGTTCACGTCCAGATGGGCGAAGAGCGGCTTGTTGCGCCCGGACTCCTTGTCCTTCACCGCCTGGAACATCGAGAGGAAGAGCGCCCGCTGCGCCGCCGAGACGTGGGCGTAGGGCAGCGCCGCCCGGCGGCCCCGGTTCAGGAGCACCCGCTTGGCCGCCCCGCTCTCGGTCTCCTGGCCGCGCTCCAGCGCCTCCTCCGCCACCACGTTCCGCCAGGCGAAGCCGTAGGCGGGCTCGAAGTAGGGGCCCAGGTAGAACTCGGCGATCTGGAGGTGGCCCGAGGGGTTCCCCGCGTCCCCCCCGATCCGGAGCCGCCAGTAGCGGTAGCTCCGGGGGGAGGTGGCGAGGTAGCGGTGCATCGTCCCCGCCCGCCAGGTGAGCGTCTCGTCCAATGGAGAGTAGATCGCCGATGTCCAGGCGGCGGCGCCCTGCAACGCCGTGGCCAGGCCGCTGGCGGAGGAGTCGGCGGCGCTCGTTCCGGTCCCCTCGTCGAATTTCAGGTGGAGGACGCAGGACGCGGCATGGTCCGAGGGCAGGATGCCGTTGTGCAAGTCCAGGAATTCCTGGGCGGTCAGGGCGCGGTTGTAGAACTTGATCTCGTCCATCCACCCGTCGAGGCTCGTCGCGCTGTCCGACCTGTCGCCGATGAAAAGATTAGCCCCCGAGTCCGAGACCCTGGTTCCCGTGGGCGCGCCGAAGGAAGCGATGGACTGGCTCGCACCATCCTTATAGATCGCCGGAACATTATTTGGATTGTCGGAGTTATAGCTCAGCCCGACGGAAGCGGCCACGCCAGCCGTGAACATCGCGTCCGGCCCCAGATGACGCGCTTCCCCGCCGGTGAAGATGCAGTGAAAGCTCGGGCGGAATGTGCCGAACTGCGTGCCCTGGTTGAACCCCCATCCCTTGGTCGCGGGATTAAGGGCGCCCTTGTCGAAGAAGCAGCCGAGATTCGCCTCGCCAGCGGTCGTGAGCTTCGTCCGGAAGAAAACGCTCCCGCCGCCGTCCCAGACGTTCTGGATCGCGGCGGCGTCCGTGGTCACGGCGCGCGAGTTGGCGCCATCGAGAAGCAAAGCATACATCTGGGGGTCGGGGCCCGCCTGGAGCTTGACCGCGGCGCCGGAGGAGATGTTGTGCAGGTGCACGACCGCCGCGTCCGGGGCCTGGGCCGAGCCCAGGTCGAAGGCCAGGGTCTCGGGGTCGAGGGGCGGGCTCCCCGAGCGCCAGGCGGTGTTGGGGTCGAGGTCGTGGAGCATCCCCGGGGAGCGGAACTGGGAGGCCGTGGCCTGCCAGCGGTCCCCCGCCTTGAAGGCCGGGCTCGAGGCCCCGTTCGCGAAGCGGACCTTGACGCCGCTGTCCAGGGTGGTGTCGGTCAAGGCCGTCGGCACGCCCGACGCCTGCCAAGAGCCCACGGGGGTCGTGGTCTTCCTCCACTTGAAGGTGGCCGCCCCCACGTCCCCCTGGGCGTCGGC
The DNA here is from genome assembly GCA_038042665.1 of Nitrospinota bacterium. GTDB lineage: Bacteria > UBA8248 > UBA8248 > UBA8248 > UBA8248 > 2-12-FULL-69-37. The sequence goes on along the minus strand of JBBTDR010000571.1, from coordinate 394 downwards.
CTCGACGGTGTAGACCTCCTGCCCCTGGCCGGCGTAGCCCCCCGAGAAGACCACCGCGCCCGCCCCGTTCGCCACCCGGGGCACCGCCCCCCCCACGAGGGCCTGGGCGGAGGAGGAGGGCGCGATGGCCGCCCCGGCCCCGATCAGGTTCTGGTACATGAAGCGATGGCCCATTATGCCTCCGTCCATCCGTTTCCATAGGGGCGCACGGCCGTGCGCCCCTGCTTACCCCCCCTTGCCCCCCCTTGAACAAGGGGGGGATGGGGGGGTGAAAGCCCTACCCCCCCGCGCGCCCGAACCTTCTCCCCTGGAAGACCCGCAGCCGCTCCTCGATCATCCGCGCCAGCTGCTCCAGGCTCCGCCCGTCCGGGAGGAAGGCCCCCCGGGCGTCGAT
>JBBTDR010000570.1:0-5226 GCA_038042665.1 Nitrospinota bacterium | reverse complement strand
CCCCCGACCCCATCTTGCCCCCGGCGGCGACGTTGAAGCCCCTCACCTTCTCCCCGCCGATCTCCTTCTGAGCCGGGCTGAGGGAAATGTCTTGGCTCTCGCCGTGGGTACAGTTCTCGGTGCAGCCCGTGATGGTGACGTTGAACTTGCGCGGCAGGTTGGCAAAGGCGCGGTTGCCCACAATCATGGCGGTGAACCGCTCGATCGCCGGGGAAGCGTCGAGCAGTTCCGTGGGGGCGAGGCCCGATACGGGGCAGCCCATCACCCCGCGCACATTGTCCATCCCCGTCTGGCGGGAATGGAGGCCCACCTCCTCCAGGCGCCGCCAGATCTCCTCCACCCGATCGATGGTGAAGCCCCGCAGCTGGATCTGCTGCCGGGTGGTGATGTCGGCATAAGCGGGGCCGAACTCCCGGCTGATCTGGGCGATGGTCCGGAACTGCTCCGAGTTGGTCTTTCCGCCCTGCATACGGAGGCGCATCATGAAGTGACCGGGCGTCTGCTTCCGGAAGAACACCCCGCGCCACTTGAGCCGGTCCCGGTCGTCCTCGGGGATGCTCTCCCAGCCCTCGCGCGCGAACCGGGGGATCTCCTCGGCGATGTCGAAGGGGTCCTTCGCCGCCTTAATCTCCTCGATCTTGTTGAGCTTTTGGTCCGCCGAGGTGTGCATGGCGCCCGCCCGAAAGAGAAGCCACAAATGCCGCCCGCCCGATGAAGCCGGGAGCGGACCGTTACGCGGATTTATGCCAGGCGGACGTGAAGCGGCGGTTTCGCGGGGATTTCTTTTAGATTAAGTCTTTCTTTCGGCGAGGTTAACCGCGCGTTTCCGGAACGTTACGGCGCAGATTGTTTCCAGAATGTTACCGGCGGGATTTGTGCTCCGCAATATTTCGAAGGACCGTCAGGCCGCTCGGGGGATGAGACCGGATTCTTGGTGAAGCCCGTTTAGTGCCGGCTTTGAACCTACCCTCTCTTCGTCACCGACCCGGTATCTATCGGGGCCTAAGCGAACGGGCCCCCCGTCAGGGGGTTCGGGCACTCCAGGACCCAATGCCGAATGCGGCTTTCGCCAGCCGCAAGGAAGTCAGCGGCCACCTGAATGACGGCCTTGGCGATGAACATGGGAATGATATCGCCATGTCATGGCCCAAAGGCACGACTTCGCCAAGGCGCTCATTTCCCGTGGGCCGAATTTTGCGGAGCACAGGTTGGCGGAAGGCGCAGTCCGCTGCGAACCTTTCGCCACCAATTCCCTCTGAACGGCAAGGTGATGCGGCCACCCTAACGTATTGATTTTACGCGAGATCGGATTGCAGCGGGGCACGGGACCCGCATACCGGGGCAATCGCATCAGCGAATTTCCAGCTCCCGCTTCTGGGGGATTAAAAGCTCGCATCCGGTTGCCGTGATTCGAAAGGAATATTCGATCTGGAACCCCCCCACGCCGGTTTCGCGGTATGGAACCTCGATGTTGACGACCATGTCTTTCTCGAGCGGGATATCGTAGCTCCCAGGGAGGAAGGGGTTGTCGGTCTTCATGGGAGGGACGAATATCGGATAATCCCGGGCCTCGATCCCGATCCCGTGCCCGCAAAATGTGCTGTACTCGCCGAAGTGAGGAAGGCCGGACTTCTCCACGGCGCTCACCACCGATGCGTAAACGTCGGACGCCTTGGCACCCGGACGGAGAAGGTTCATCGCGGCGTCCATCCCGGCCTTGATGGCGCCATAGCAAGTCTTCTGGCGGGGGGTGGGCCCGCCGATGATCGCCGTCGCGCCCGTGTCGGAGTGGTACAAGTTCCATATGCTGCCGCCGTCGAAGCGGAACACATCTCCCTTTTTCATCCGGTAGCGGCACGCCGGGAACAGGGAACCGTTGCAGAGGAGCGTGAAGGCGGCCCGGTATCCGGCCCCGGAGTTCCAGAACTCAATGACGGCTCCCCGCTTCGCGGTGCTCTCGCGGAAAGCGGCCAGGATATCCTCCTCCACCACTCCTTCCCGTATGACGGCGAAAGCGTCCTCCCGGGCGCGCTCGTTCACCTCAGCGGCCACCCGGAGCCGATCCAGCTCCTCGGGCGTCTTCACGGTCCGCAGCACCCGGAAGAACTCGAACGCTTCCACCCATTTCACATTCGGGCAATGCTCTTTCAAGCCCGCCAATGTAGGGGGACGGAAACTCTTCTCGTCGAGGCCGATGCAGGATCGCTCCAGCCCGCGATCCCGTATCGCCTGCAAGAGGGCGTCCGCGGCCCGGGGCTGGCTCTTATGCTTGTCGGATAGTGCCAGGCACCGCCGCTCCCCCTCGCTCGCCTCGGCTCCGCGGAATATCTTCTTTTTCCCGAACAGGTAGACGTCGCCGATCCAGGTGTCGTACTCCGAACCCCACGCAGCGTCCTCCGAGGAAATGACAACCGCCGGAGGGACGCCTGGGTCCCGGGCGAAGAGGGCGAAGCTCTCCACGTCCAGGAACCGGTACATGCCGGGAAGGAAGCTCTGGACGTCGCTGAGATAAGCGACATTCTCGCGAAAGGACGCGACGACGGCATCAAGGCCATGACGCTCCATCATTTCCAGCGCGCGCGGCTTGTTGAAGAGCATCGGAATCCTCCTCCGCCAGGAACTCTTCGCTTATTCCTCGATGATCGCCACCGCCCGGATCCAGGCGCCGCTCCCGCGCTCGACCCTGACGGGGAACATCGAAACGGTGAAATTGAACTCGGGGATCTTGTCCAGGTGGATGAGCTTCTCGGCGTGGATGTACTCCTTGCGCCGGCAGATGACGTGGCAGCCGAAGAAATCCTTGGCGTTTCCCTTGAGCCGCGATTCCACCATCTTCCGTATGGGCATATCAAAGCCCCAGGCGTCGATCCCCATCACCTTGATACCCTGATCGATCAGCCACTCCGTGGCGTCGACGCTCATGCCCGGGTGAGTCTCATCATAGTCTTTCTCGTAGAGATGATGGGTGGTGTGGTCGGTGCGGATGAGCACGATGTCCATGGGCTTGAGCTTGTACCCCTTCGCCTCCAGGGCCTTCACCTTTTCTTGCACCTCCTTGACCGTAATGTTGTGGCCGCGCGGCGCGTCGTGGAAATCCAAGACCACCCCGTCGCCGTAGCACCACTCGAGGGGCACCTCGTCGATCGTCTTCGCGGGCTTCCCCTCGGACGTGGGCCCATAGTGGAAAGGCGAATCGAGGTGGGTGCCGCTGTGGGTGCAGAGGGCGAGGATGTTCTCGTTCGCGCCCGCCATTCCGTCGAGGAAGTACTCCGGGCCGGGCAGGTTGAACCTTTTGGCCAGGGCCCGGGCCTGCTCGTGGTGATACAGGTATTGGATGATGGTCGCCTGGGGCTCCATCGGGGCGTTGTGCAGGGGGACGCTCAGGTCGACGAATCTGCGGCCCATGGCCGTTTCCTCCTCTTCGGTTGGGTGGCCTTTCCCGCCATGAACCGCGGCGCGCCGGGTGCCCCTACGCGAAGGCCAGGGGGGCGAGGGCCGAAATGTCGCTCACGACGTCCACGACTACGAGCCGCTTGGCCGCGAAGGCTTTCTCGATCGCGCCCTTGAACTCGCCCGGGCGCTTCACGCGGATGCCCGTGGCGCCCATGGATTCCGCTATCTTCGCGAAGTCGAGCTCATTGAAATGCCAGAGCTCACGGGCCTTTTCGGTTTGCTTTCCCCCGTAGGCCTCGTCCCAGCTCTTATCCGCCTGGTTCGTCGAGTGGTTGTTGTTCACGACGATGACGGCGCCGATCCCCCAGCGGACGGCGGTCTCGATCTCGGTGAGGTGGTACAGGAACCCCGCGTCTCCGGTGAAGGCGAGCACCGGCCGCTCGGGCGCCGCGCACTTGGCCCCCAGCGCGGCCGGGAAGCACCATCCCAGATGGCCCGCGCTCCGGATATAGCTCTGGCCGGGCTTCGTCAGGTCGAGCATCCCTCCCGTCCACATCCCCGCGTGCCCCGTGTCCGAGACGACGAGGGCGTCCGAGGGGAGGATCTCGCTGAGCTCCTTGCAGATGCGCTCGGGGCGGAGCGGAGAAGCCTCCGAGTTGAGCTGGGGGGCGAATTCCTCCCGCCACTCGCGGACGATGGCCCGCGCCCGCTCGAGCCACTTCTTCCGGGAGGCGGCGGAGGCCCCGTCGGTCTCCCCGATGAGCCTCCGCAGGGAGACCTTGGCGTCCCCCAGGATGGCCGCCTTGAGGGGGTAGTTCCTCCCGAGGGACTCGGCGTTGATGTCGAGCTGGATGGCGGGGGTTCCGACGGGGGGGATCTGCCAGAAATGCGTCGTCATGCCGCCGGTTTGGGTCCCGACGAAGAAGACAAGGTCCGCCTCTTTCGCCACCCGGTTGGCGCTCTTGCGGGAGTAGGTCCCCACGACCCCCACCGAAAGGGGATGATCGCCGGGGATGGTGTCCTTCGCGTTGAGCGAGGTGGCGACGGGGATCGCGAGTTTCTCCGCGAGCTCGACAAGCTCCCTCGCCGCGCCCGAGGCGCGCACGCCCCCGCCCGCGACGATGAGGGGCTTCGTCGCCCCCGCGAGCAGCCCCGCGGCCTCCCGGACCCTGGCCATCTCAGGCTCCGGGCGAAAGGGAGGAACCCGCGCGTACGTCTCTTCCGCGATGACCTCCATCTCCCCCTCCTGCGCGTCGATCTGCCCCGAGTTGCCCTCGAATTGAAGATGGACCGGCCCCGGCGTGCCCGAGGTGGCGACGCGGAACGCCTGCCGTATGAGGTCGGGGATCCGTTCGACGTGGTCCACCGTGGCGTTGAATTTGGTGACCGGCTCGAACGCGGGCATGTCGTCGATCTCTTGGTACGTCTTGCGGAACTTGGTGAAAGGCGTCCTGCCCCCCGTGAAGGCGACGACCGGCGAGCAGGCGAGATAGGCGTCCCGCAGACCCGCCGCGAGGTTGAGCGCCCCCACGATCTGCGCCATGCACACCCCGGGACGGCCCGACGCCCGGGCGTAGCCATCCGCCATATAGGCGGCTGCCTTCTCGCCGTGGGTGTGGATCCTCTTGATCTGGGTCCGCTCCTCCATCTCGGCGAGGGTCCGTTTCAGGACAGCGGGAACGAAGAAGACGTGCGTCAACCCGTAGCGCTTCAAGACTTCCGCGAGAAACTGCCCGCCCGTCATTTTCGGCATTCGCGAACCCTCCCCCAACGATATAAGGCCCAGGAGCCACCTTCCGCCGGAAGGCCTCCCTGGCCGGAGCCCCGGCGAAT
>JBBTDR010000569.1:12756-13289 GCA_038042665.1 Nitrospinota bacterium | reverse complement strand
CAAGATCGCCATCCTCGCCAACCTCGCCTACGGCACCCCGGTGGACGTGGGCGCCTTCCTCGTCGAGGGCATCCGCTCGGTCACGGCGGCGGACATCGCCTTCGCCCGCGAGCTCGGCTGCCGCATCAAGCTCATCGCCATCGCGCGCGCGTCCGCGGGCAAGCTCGACATCCGCGTCCACCCGGCCATGCTCCCCGAGCGCCACCCCCTCTCCCAGGTGGGCGGGGTGTACAACGCCGTGGCCGTCTCGGGCGCCCACGCCGGGCCCCAGGTGTTCATCGGCCGGGGGGCGGGCTCGGCCGCTACCGCCAGCGCCGTGGTGGGGGACATCATCGAGGTGGCCCGCTGGCTGCGGAGCGGGGGGCAGTCGCGGCTCCCCGCGGCGGCCTTCCTGCCCGGCCACCGCAAACCCCTGGCGATCCTCGGCCGCAAGGAGATGCGCTCCTCCTACTACGTGCGCTTCGCCGCCCTGGACCGCCCGGGCGTGTTGAGCCGCATCGCGGGCGCCTTCGGCGCCCCCGACATAAGCCACA
>JBBTDR010000569.1:0-12746 GCA_038042665.1 Nitrospinota bacterium | reverse complement strand
CCGGGACAACAACGTGCCCCTGGCACCCGCGCTGCAGGCGCGCATTGTCTCCGGGGAGGGCGGGCGCCAGTTCGTGCTCGTGTGGAAGGACGCGGGCGGGCGCGCCCACGACATCAGCCTCATGAACGTCATCCAGAAGGGCCGGGCGGGCCGGGAGGACTACGTGCCCCTCGTACTGCTGACCCACGAGGCCATCGAGGAGGACATGCAGAACGCCCTGAAGGAGATCGCCCGCCTGGACGTGGTCCGGCCCGAGTACGCCATGATCCGGGTGGTGCTGGACGGGATGGCCTTCGTCTAGCGCCGCCCCCGGCCCTCGAACGCATGAAGTGATCCGGCGCATGAAAAAGATCCTCGCGATACTCGGCGGCGGCATCGCCGACCGCCCGGTGGCGGAACTGGAGGGGAGGACCCCCCTCCAGCGGGCCGAGACTCCCGCCCTCGACCTCCTGGCCTCCCGGGGGGAGGCCGGGGCCTGGCGGCCCGCCCCCCGCGCGGAGAGCCTCCTGCGCGAGCTCTTCGGCTTCGAGGAGCCCTTACCGCGCGGGCCCTTGGAGGCCGCGGGGCTGGGGGTGGAGCTGCGGGAAGGGGAGCTGGCCTTCCGCGCCGATTTCGTGTGCCTCCGGCCCGGGACCACCAGCGTGGTGATGTTCGACCCGGCCGGGCTCGGGCTCTCGGACCAGGAGGGCGGCAGCCTCGCCGGCTACCTCAACGAGCGCCTGACCCTCGGCCCGGGGGAGGAGATGCGCCTCCTGCCCGCGGGGGGCAACCGCGCCGTGCTCACCTACCGCAAGGAGGGCGCGCGTCTCTCCCCGCGCTCGGCCGAGGGCTTCACCCCCCCGGATGAGATCCGGGGGCTCCCCATCGGGGATCACCTGCCGGGGGCCGGGGAGGCCCGGCGCTTCGTCCACTTCGTCAACGACTCGCAGATGATCCTGGCCGCCCACCCCGCCCTCATGGAGCGCGCCCGGGAGGGGAGGTTCACCCCCAACAGCCTCTGGCTCTGGGGCGGGGGGGAGCGCCCCCGGCTGCCGGGCTTCGCCGAGCTCCTGGGCGGGCGCAGGGTGAGCATCCTCTCCTCCAGCCCGGCCCTCGCGGGGGCGGCCCGCCTCGCGGGGGGCGAGGCCGTGGCGCTGGACGGGGGAGGGAAGGGGGCCGCCGAGGCCGCCCGCCGGGCGATGGCCGGGAGCGACTTCGTCCTCGTCTGGCTGGAGGAGGCGGCCGAGGCCTCGGCCCGGGGGGACATCGAGGGCAAGGTCCGGGCCATCGAGCGCCTGGACGCCGAGGTGGTGGGCCCGCTCCTCCTCGACCCCGGGACGGAGGGGCCCTGCCGCATCCTGGCCGCGGCGGATGGCCTGGCCTCGGTGGAGTCCCTCGCCCGGGTGGCGGAGCCCGCCCCCTATGCCCTCGCGGACTGGGAAGGGGGCGAACTCCATCCGCCCAAGGCCCCGGGCGGCCTGGCGGGCCTGTGGCGCAGGCTGCGGGGGGAGGGCGGCCGGGCCCCGTCTGGCCCCCTTCGGTTCAGCGAGCTCTTGTGCGAGACCGCGGCGCCCCTCACGCCCCGGGCGCTGCGGCGCCGCCTCCTGGAGAGTTGAGCATGGCAAGCCCCAAGGCCCCCCCCCGGGGCCTCATCGTCCAGAAGTTCGGGGGCACCTCGGTGGCTGACCTCGACCGCATCCGGAACGCGGCCCGCCGGGTGGCGGCCGCCCGCGCGAAGTGGCCCCGGGTCATCGTGGTGGTGAGCGCCATGGCCGGGGAGACCGACAAGCTCCTGGACCTGGCCAAGGGCCTCTCGTCCTCTCCCCAGGGGCGGGAGGTGGACCTCCTCCTCACCTCGGGGGAGCGCATCACGAGCGCCCTCATGGCCATCGCCCTGGACGCCCTGGGGGTGCCCGCCGTCTCCCTCACCGGGGGCCAGGCGGGCATCCGCACCGAGGGGGACCACACCCGGGCGCTGGTGCGCACCATCCAGCCCGGGCGGGTCCGCCGGGAGCTCGATCAGGGGAAAGTGGTGGTGGCGGCGGGCTTCCAGGGGGTGGACCAGTTCGACGAGGAGACGACGCTGGGCCGGGGGGGGTCGGACCTGACCGCGGTCGCCCTGGCGGCGGCGCTTGAAGCGGATTTGTGCGAGATTTATACCGATGTGGACGGCGTCTACACGGCCGACCCGCGCATCGTGCCGGCGGCCCGGCGCCTGGAGCGGATCTCCTTCGACGAGATGATGGAGCTGGCCTCGCTCGGAGCCAAGGTGCTCCAGCCCCGCTCCGTGGACCTGGCGGCCAAGCACCGGCTGCCCCTGGTCGTCCGCTCCTCATTCGACGAAGGGGAAGGAACCTTGATCACGCCCGAGTTCGAGGGGATCGAAGCCCCCGCGGTGAGGGGGGTGAGCTGCGACGTGAAGCAGTCGAAGCTGACCGTCATCGGGGTGCCGGACAAGCCGGGCATCGCCTCCACCCTCTTCGGGCGGCTGGCCGAGAAGTCCATCGTGGTGGACGTCATCGTCCAGAACGTGAGCGAGGGGGGCCTCACCGACATCTCCATCACCGTCAACCAGGACATGGCCGGGGAGGCCGAGCGCATCCTGCGCGGGGCCCTGCCCGAGCTCGAGGCCTCCCGCATCCAGCGCGACGACGAGGTGGCCAAGGTCTCCCTCGTGGGCATCGGCATGAAGAGCCAGGCGGGGGTGGCCGCCCGCGCCTTCCGCACCTTGGCACAGGCGGGCGTCAACATCATGATGATCTCGACCTCCGAGATCTCCATCTCGGTGGTGGTCCGCCAGGGCGAGGCCCAGGCCGCCGCCCAGGCGCTGCACAAGGAGTTCGTGGGATGAGCCATCCCCTCACCTTCCAGGAGGTGATCCTGAAGCTGGAGGAATACTGGGCGGGGAAGGGCTGCCTCATCCAGCAGCCCTACGACATCGAGAAGGGGGCGGGCACCATGAACCCGGCCACCTTCCTGCGCGCGCTGGGGCCCGAACCCTGGAAGGTGGCCTACGTCGAGCCCAGCCGCCGCCCCACCGACGGCCGCTACGGCGAGAACCCGAACCGCCTCCAGCACTACTACCAGTACCAAGTGATTCTCAAGCCCTCGCCCCCGGACGTGCAGGAGATTTATCTCGACAGCCTCCGGGCCCTGGGGATCGATCCCCTCGAGCACGACATCCGCTTCGTCGAGGACGACTGGGAGTCCCCGGGCCTTGGGGCCTGGGGGCTCGGCTGGGAGGTCTGGCTGGACGGGATGGAGGTCACCCAGTTCACCTACTTCCAGCAGGCGGGGGGGCTGGACCTCGACCTCATCTCGGCCGAGCTGACCTACGGCCTCGAGCGCATCGCCATGCACCTCCAGGGCGTCGAGAGCGTCTTCGACCTCGTGTGGGTGCGGGACGGGGACCGGGTGGTGAAATACGGGGACGTCCACCACCAGACCGAGGTCGAGTTCAGCAAGTACAACTTCGAGGAGGCGGACGTGGCCCTCCTCTTCGACCTCTTCAACAAGTACGAGGCCGAGGGCGAGCGGCTCATCGGAAAGGGGCTGACGTTCCCCGCCTACGATTATGCGTTGAAATGCTCCCACGCCTTCAACCTCTTGGACGCCCGCCGGGCCATCAGCGTGAGCGAGCGGGCGCGCTACATCGGGCGCATCCGCAAGATGGCCCGCGCCTGCGCCGAGGCCTACATCCGGTCGCGCCATGCGGCGGGCTTCCCGCTCATCCAGGACAAGGACGAGCGGGAGCGGTGGACCAGAATCTATAACGCCAAGGTCGCTGAAACCGCCGCGGCGGGAGTCTCGTAGGGGCGGCCCTTGGGTCGCCCGCCTTTGCGATTGGCAGCAAATGGGCGGGCACAAGGCCCGCCCCTACATTCCTTCGCCCCGGCCCTCTCCCAAGAGGAGAGGGAGGCGAGCACAAGTCTAGGTTGTCATTCCGAGCGCGGGGGCGCGAGGAATCTGCTTTTCACGCCTAGAAGCAGATTCCTCGGTCGCTGCGCTCCCCCGGAATGACAGGATGGAGGCGAGGTGGGCAAGGAGCTGCTCTTCGAGATCGGGACGGAGGAGATCCCCTCGGTCTACATGCCGGGGATGCTCGTCGAGCTCAAGAAGCGGGCCGAGGCCGCCTTCCGCGAGGCCCGGCTGGCCTACAAGGGGCTCTCCACCCTCGGGACGCCCCGCCGCCTCGTCCTCCACGTGGAAGACCTCGCCGAACGCCAGGAAAACGAAGAACCCAAAGAGATCCTCGGCCCCCCCGTCTCCGCCGCCTTCGACAAGGAGGGGAAGCCCACCAAGGCCGCCCTCGGCTTCGCCAAGACGAACGGGGTGGAGGTTTCCGCCTTAGGGCGCAAGCAGACGGAGAAGGGCGAGCGACTGATGTTTTTGAAACCCGGGGAGAAGGGGAGGGCGACGAAAGATATCCTCCACTTTGACATTCTCCTGCCTGTTTACTCATCCTTGCCTTCTCCCAAGACCATGCGCTGGGGAGCCTGGAGTAGCCGTTTCGTTCGGCCAGTTCACTGGCTTCTTTGCACCTACGGAGGAGAAGCGCTCCCGGGGACTGTAAGCTCGCTAGCAGTGGTTGCGTCAGTAGGAGGAGAAAGCGCTTTACACCAGCGATTCGGCGACACCACCCGCGCCCACCGCTTCATGAGTTCAGGAAACACATTTAAAGTAACAAATTTAAAGGAATACTTGACGGTCCTGCGGGAGAACTACGTCGAGCCCGACCCCGAGAAGCGGAAAGCCATGATCCGAGAAGACCTTTCGGCCGAGGCCGAAAAAGCGGGCGGCCAGCCCGCGGCGAGCCCGGAGGCCGTCGAGCGCCTCATCGAGAAGGTCGCCTTCCTGGTGGAGTGGCCCTTCCCGGTGGCCTGTAGGTTCGAGGAGAGGTTCCTCGATCTCCCCGAGGAGGTCATCATCTCCACCCTGGAGGTGAACCAGCGCTTCTTCGCCCTCCGGAAGAAGGGAGGCGGGGCGCTCCTGCCGGACTTCGTCGGGTTCAGCAACACCGATCCGGAGATCATGGGCAAGAAGGGAGGCCGGGAGGCCATCCGCCGGGGCTACGAGCGGGTGGTGCGGGCGAGGCTCGAGGACGCCGAGTTCTACTGGAAGGTGGACCTCAAGACCTCCCTGGACGAGATGGCCGAGCGCCTGAAGGGGGTGGTCTATCATCCCCGCCTCGGGACGAGCTATCAGAAGGCCGAGCGCTTCCGGATGCTGGCGGGCGGGCTGGCGGAGAGGCTCTTCCCGCCGGAGCGCACCCGCGCCTTCGCCATGAGGGTGGGGGAGGCCTGCCGGCTCGCCAAGGCGGACTTGACCAGCGGGATGGTGGGGGAGTTCCCCGAGCTCCAGGGGAAGATGGGCCAATACTACGCCGCGCGGGCCCGGCTGGACCCGGAGGTCGCCCAGGCCATTTTCGAGCACTATCTCCCGCGCGGGGAGGGGGACGCCCTCCCCACGGGGGACCTCGGCGCCCTGGTGGGCCTGGCCGACCGGATGGACACCCTGGCCGGGATGATCGGCCTGGGCTACCTCCCCAGCGGTTCCGAGGATCCCTATGCGCTGCGCCGGGGGGCGAACGCCATCCTCCAGATCGTCCTGGCCAAGGGCTACCGCCTCTCCCTGCCCGGGTTCGCGGCGGAGGCCCTGGAGCCCCTCTACGCCAAGTTCAAGGAGAAGAAAGAAGACGTCCTCGCCCGGCTCTCGGACTTCCTGCGGGACCGCCTCAAGGCCGTCCTCTCCCGGGAGGGGGCGCGGGGGGATTTGGTCGAGGCCGTGCTCTCGGCCTCGGAGGGCCGGGGGTGGCACGACCCGGTGGACGCCCGGGCCCGCCTCAAGGCCCTGGAGCGGCTCGCCGCCAGCGCCGAGACCTTCGAGCCCTTGACCACCACCTTCAAGCGGGTTTCGAACATCGTCCGCCAGGCCCGGACCGAGGGGAAGGCAGGGGAGGCGGGTCTCGGCGCCGTCGCCCCGGCCCTCCTCGCCGAGCCCTCCGAGCGGGCCCTCGCCAAGGCCGCCTCGCGGGCGGCCCAGGAGGTGGAAAAACTCCTCGCGCCCCTGCGGGGCGTCCCCCGCAGCGAGCCGGGGGCGGTCGAGGCCGCCTACGCCTCGGCCACGGCCCGGGTGGCGGAGCTCCGCCCCAGCGTGGACAAGTTCTTTGACGATGTGCTCGTGATGGCCGAAGATGAGGGAGTCCGGCGCAACCGGCTGGCCCTCATGGCCGAGGTCGCCGGGCTCTTTTCGCCGGTGGCGGATTTCGCCAAGGTTCAGGCGCGCCCCACGTCCTAGCCGGGCGCGTTCTTCCGTTCACTCCGGGGTCCGGCCCTCCCGCGTCCCATCGGGGGTTTCTCCAGGAGGTTGGCATCAATGGCGGACAAACAGATGATCTATGCCTTCGGCGCGGATCGCACGGACGGGCGGGCCGGCTTGCGCGACCTCCTCGGCGGCAAGGGGGCCAACCTGGCCGAGATGGCCAGCCTGGGCATCCCCGTTCCCCCGGGCTTCACCATCACCACCGAGGCGTGCCTGGAGTACCTCAAGACGAAGGCCCTGCCCGCCGGCCTCTGGGAGGGCGTGCAGGCGCAGGTGGCGCGCCTGGAGAAGGTGATGGGCGCCCAGTTCGGAGGGGCCGGCAACCCCCTCCTCGTGAGCGTGCGCTCGGGCGCCCGGGCCTCCATGCCGGGCATGATGGACACCGTCCTCAACCTGGGGTCGAACGACCGGACGGTCGAGGTTCTGGCCAAGAAGACCGGCAACCGCCGCTTCGCCTACGACAGCTTCCGGCGCTTCATCAACATGTTCGGGAGCGTCGTCCTGGACATGGACCACCACGACTTTGAGGAGCGGATCACCGCCCTCAAGGAGCGCCGCAAGGCCAAGACGGACCTGGACCTCACCGCCGACGACCTGGCCGGGCTGGCCAAGGAGTACGAGGCCCTGGTGCGCGAGAAGACCGGGAAGAGCTTCCCGCAGGACCCCTACGAGCAGCTCCGCCTGGCCATCGAGGCCGTCTTCAAGTCCTGGAACAACGACCGCGCCATCACCTACCGGCGGCTCTACCACATCCCCCACACCTGGGGCACCGCCGTGAACGTCCAGTGCATGGTGTTCGGGAACATGGGGGACGACTGCGGCACCGGCGTCGCCTTCTCGCGCAACCCCGCGACGGGGGAGCGGGCCCTCTACGGCGAGGTCCTCTTCAACGCCCAGGGCGAGGACGTCGTGGCCGGCATCCGCACCCCCGAGCCCATCGAGGGCCTCAAGGCCCGCATGCCCAAGTGCTACGAGGAGTTCACCGCCATCGCCCGGCGGCTCGAGGAGCACTACAAGGACATGCAGGACATGGAGTTCACCATCCAGAACGGCCGCCTCTTCATGCTCCAGACCCGCAACGGCAAGCGCACCGCCGCCGCGGCCGTGCGCATCGCGGTCGAGCTGGAGCGGGAGGGCCTCCTCGACAAGCGCGGGGCCCTCAAGAAGGTGGACGCCGACAGCCTCGACCAGCTCCTCCACCCGGCCATCGACCCCAGCCAGGAGGTGAACGTCATCGCCAAGGGCCTGGGCGCCTCCCCGGGCGCGGCGGTCGGGCGGGCCGTCTTCACCGCCGGGGAGGCCGTCAAGCGCTCCGCCGCGGGCGAGGCCGTGGTCCTCGTGCGCAGCGAGACGAGCCCCGAGGACATCAAGGGCATGAGCGCGGCCCGGGGCATCCTCACCGCCCGGGGCGGGCTCACCTCCCACGCCGCCGTCGTCGCCCGCCAGATGGGCAAGTGCTGCGTCACGGGCTGCGGGGAGCTCGACGTCCGCGCCGCCCAGAAGCTGATGCGGACGCGGGGCCAGGAGGTCCGCGAGGGGGACTGGATCTCCCTGAACGGAACCACGGGGGAGGTCATCCTCGGCCAGGCCAAGCTCAAGGCCCCCGAGCTGTCGGGCGACTTCGCCACCCTCATGTCCTGGGCGGACGAGATCCGCATCCTGGGGGTGCGGGCCAACGCCGACACCGTGGCCGACAGCGAGGCCGCCCTCCGGTTCGGCTGCGAGGGCATCGGGCTCTGCCGCACCGAGCACATGTTCTTCGAGGGCGACCGCATCGACTCGGTGCGCGCCATGATCCTCGCCCAGGACGAGGCGGGCCGCCGCAAGGCGCTCGCCCAGCTCCTCCCCATGCAGCGGGAGGATTTCCTGGGCATCTTCTCGGTGATGAAGGAGCGGCCCGTCACCATCCGCCTGCTCGACCCGCCCCTGCATGAGTTCCTCCCCAAGACCGAGCAGGACATGAAGCAGGTGGCCAGCCTCCTGGGGGTGGGCGCCGAGGCCATCGAGCACGCCACCGAGACCCTCAAGGAGCAGAACCCCATGCTCGGCCACCGGGGCTGCCGCCTGGCGGTGACCTACCCCGAGCTCTCCGAGATGCAGACGCGGGCCATCATCGAGGCCGCCTGCGAGATGAAGCGGAAGGGCGTCAAGGTCTTCCCCGAGATCATGATCCCCCTCACCGCCGGCGTCGCCGAGTGGGAGTACAACCGCAAGCTCGTCCAGGAGACCGCCGAGAAGGTGATGCGGGAGCAGGGCCTCCAGGTGAGCTACCTCGTCGGGACCATGATCGAGGTCCCGCGCGCCTGCCTTGTGGCGGACAAGATCGCCGAGAGCGCCGATTTCTTCAGCTTCGGCACCAACGACCTCACCCAGCTCACCTACGGCCTGAGCCGCGACGACGCCGGGCGCTTCCTCCCCGAGTACATCGAGAAGAACCTCATCCCGCGCGACCCCTTCATCGCCATCGACCGCGAGGGGGTGGGCGAGATGATGCGGATCGGTTTCGACAAGGGCCGGAAGAGCCGGGAGAACCTCGAGGTGGGCATCTGCGGCGAGCACGGCGGCGAGCCCACCTCGGTCGAGTTCTGCCACCTGGTGAAGATGGACTACGTCTCCTGCGCCCCCTACCGGGCGCCCATCGCCCGCCTCGCCGCCGCCCAGGCGGCGATCAACCACGGGGCCTACCCGCGGGTGGAGGTCCACTAGCCCCCGGCGCGCTCCGGGAGGGGAGTGGAAAAGGCGTGGAGACCAATCCCGAGCGCGACCTCCGCTGGATGGACGAGGCCCTCGCCCTCGCCCGCCGGGGCCTGGGCCGCACCAGCCCGAACCCCGCCGTGGGCGCCGTGGCGGTGGACGCCCGGGGGGAGCTGGCCGGGCGGGGCTTCCACGCGCGGGCGGGCGCCCCGCACGCCGAGGTCCTCGCCCTGGGCGAGGCCGGCGGGCGCGCCCGGGGCGGCACCCTCTACCTCACCCTCGAGCCCTGCGCCCATCGGGGCCGCACCCCGCCCTGCGCCCCCGCCGTCGCCGAAGCCGGCGTCGCCCGGGTGGTGGCCGCCGTCCAGGACCCAGACCCGCGCACCGCGGGGCGGGGTTTCGAGCTTCTCCGCGCGGCGGGCATCCGGGTGGAGGCGGGCCTGAGGGCCCGGGCGGCCGTGCGCCTGAACGAGCCCTTTTTCACCTGGCACCGGGACGGGCGGCCCCTCGTCACCCTCAAGGCGGCGGCGAGCCTGGACGGGCGCATCGCCTCCCGCACGGGGGAGAGCCGCTGGATCACCGGGGAGCGGGCCCGGGCCTGGGCCCACGACCTCCGCGGCCAGGTGGACGCCATCCTGGTCGGGTCCCGGACCATTTTGCAGGATGATCCCCTCCTGACCGCCCGGCCCGAGGGCAGAGAGGGCAAGTCCATTCTTAGAATCATTCTCGATTCTCGCCTCAAAATACCTGAAAGCGCGAGAGTATTGCCTCCCGACCGAGGCGTTGCTACAATCCTGGCCGCCACCCAGGAGGCTCCCCCGGAAAAGGAGGCGCTCCTGCGGAAGGCGGGGGCGGAGGTCCTCCGCTTTGGTGCCACCCCGGAGGGGCGCGTCCCCCTGGCGCCGCTTCTGGACGCCCTGGGGGCGAGGGGGGTCCGCCACCTGCTGGTGGAGGGAGGAGGGCGCGTCCACGGGGCCTTTCTCGGGGGGGGATGGGCCCACCGGGTGCTTTTCTTCCTGGCCCCCCTTATCATGGGCGACGCGCAGGCCCCCGCCTCGGTGGCGGGCCTCTCCCCCCGGCGGCCGGAGGAGGGGGTCCGCCTCTCCCACGTGCAGTGGCAGCCGCTCGGGGAGGACCTGCTCGTCGAGGGCTATCTGAGGCCGCCGGTGTGGGCTTCCTATCCGGATGACGGGGATGTTTAGCGGGATAGTGGAGGCCGTGGGGCGCGTGCGCACCCTCGAGAGGGGGGAGGGAGGGGCCCGCCTGGGGGTCGAGGCGCCCGCGATCATGCAGGGCGTCAAGCGGGGGGACTCGATCGCCGTCAACGGCGCCTGCCTGACGGTGGTCTCCTTCAGCCCCCGGGGGTTCGAGGCCGACCTCTCCCCCGAGACCCTCCGCCGCACCAACCTCGGCGCCCTGAAGGCGGGGGAGGGCTGCAACCTCGAGCGCGCCCTGGCCCTCGGCGACCGCCTGGGCGGCCACCTCGTGACCGGCCACGTGGACGCCGTGGGGAAGATCCGGGGCCGCCGCGCGGAGGGCGACTCGATCTGGCTCGCCGTCGGGGCCCCCGAGGAGGTGATGCGCTACGTCGTCCTCAAGGGCTCGGTCGCGGTGGACGGCATCAGTCTCACGGTCGCCGGGGTGGAGGAGGGGGCCTTCTCGGTGGCCGTCATCCCCCACACGAGCGGGCGCACCACCCTCACCGAGAAGGCCGACGGCGCCCCGGTGAACCTCGAGGCCGACCTCATCGGCAAGTACGTGGAAAAACTCCTCGCCCCCCACGCCGGCGCCGGCCCGGCCCGCGGGGGCCTCACCCTGGAGACCTTGAAAGCTCAAGGCTATGCCTAGGGCCCAGACCGCAAGGCCCAAGAAGACGGACGGGAGCAAGAGCTGCTTCTCGGCCATCGAGAAGGCCATCGGGGACATCCGCGAGGGCCGCATCGTCATCGTCGTGGACGACGAGGGCCGCGAGAACGAGGGCGACCTCATCATGGCGGCCGAGAAGGCCACCCCCGAGGCCATCAACTTCATGACCAAGAACGCGCGGGGGCTCGTCTGCCTGTCCCTCACGCCCGAGCGGGTGGAGGCCCTGGACCTCCCGATGATGGTCCCGCGCTACCGCAACGGCTCCCCCTTCGGCACCGCCTTCACCGTGTCCATCGAGGCGCGCGAGGGGGTGACCACCGGCATCAGCGCCCACGACCGGGCCCACACCATCCGCACCGCCATCCGGCCCGGCGCCCGCCCCTCGGACCTCGTGACGCCGGGCCACATCTTCCCCCTGCGCGCCCAGCCGGGCGGGGTGCTCCGCCGGGCGGGCCACACCGAGGGGGCGGTGGACCTCGCCCGCCTCGCCGGGCTCGCCCCGGCCGGGGTCCTCTGCGAGGTGCTCAAGGAGGACGGCTCGATGGCGCGCCTCCCGGATCTGGCCCGGTTCGCCCGCCAGCACCGCCTGAGCCTCATCACCATCAAGGACCTCATCGCCTACCGGATGCAGCACGAGCGCCTGGTCGAGCGCGTGGACGAGGCCGAGGTCGAGACGATCTTCGGCCGCTTCCGCGCCCTGGCCTACCGCAACCGCACCACGGGGTGCGCCCATGTGGCCCTCACCATGGGGGAGCTGCGGGCCGAGGAACCCATCCTGGTGCGGGTGCAGCCCGTGAACATGATCTGGGACCTCATCGGCCTCATCCGCTCGGACTGCACCGACCGCACCCGGAACGCCTTCGCCGCCATCCAGAAAGAGGGGCGGGGGGTGTTCGTCTATCTCCAGGCCGAGCCGCTCGCGGAGGAAGAGCCCTCGCCGGCGGAGAAGGCGCCGCGCGCCAGCGGCCGCCACGCGGCGCCCCCCGACTTCCGCGACTACGGCATCGGCGCCCAGATCCTGGCCGACCTCGGCCTGCGGCGCATCCGGGTCCTCACCAACGACGAGCGGCGCCTGGTGGCGCTGGAGGGCTACGGCCTCGAGCTGGAGGGGCGCGTCCCCGTCGGGATCGAGCCGCCCATCGCCCGGCCGGGCGCGGCGGCCCCCGGGGGCGAGTCCCACTTCCAGCGCCCCTGAGGCCCATACGGGAGGAGCAGCGTGGGAACGACCCTGGAGGGGAGCCTGAACGGCCGGGGGCTCCGGTTCGGCTTGGTGGCTTCCCGTTTCAACGATTTCGTCGTCAAGCACCTCATCGAGGGAGCCCAGGAAGCCCTGCGCAAGTGCGGGGTGGAGGAGGGGAACATGGACCTCGTCCGGGTCCCCGGGGCGATGGAGATCCCCACCGCGGCCAAGCAGCTGGCCGAGTCGGGGGCCTACGACGCCATCCTCTGCCTGGGCTGCGTCATCCGGGGGGGCACCACCCACTACGACCTCGTCTGCGGCGAGGCCGCGAAGGGGATCGCCCAGGTCGGCCTCCAGACGGGGGTGCCGGCGATCTTCGCCGTGATCGCGGCGGAGACCCTCGAACAGGCCATCGAGCGCAGCGGCGCCAAGCTGGGCAACAAGGGCTACGAGGGGGCGCTCGCCGCCGTCGAGATGGCCACCCTCGCCGCCCAGCTGCGGGCCCCCCGCCGGGGGCGGCGGAAGCGGCCGTGAGCAGCCGGCGGGAGGGCAGGGAGCTCGCGTTCCACCTGCTCTACCACCTCGACCGCGTGGAGGGGGGCCCCGAGGAGGAGATGGCCACCTTCTTCCGCCTCAACCCCGGCCGGGAGGCCACACACTGTAAGCCGCACCTCCACTGCCCTTACAATAAATCACGGTCCCCCGC
>JBBTDR010000568.1:0-7713 GCA_038042665.1 Nitrospinota bacterium | reverse complement strand
GGGGAGCGGCTCTGGCATCCGCGGCGCGGACAACGTGCTTGGATTACGCAGCTAGGGCGCCCGGAAGATCTGCTCGAAGGCCTCGCAGGAGACGTCCTCGGGCTTCTGCCCTTCGGCGATGGGGAAGGAGATGGCCTGGGTGGCGGTGTAGCCGGGCGGGATGCCTCCCCCCAGGTGGTTCGAGAGGTAGAAGGTGATCAGGCTCCGGCGCGCCTCGGCGCCGGGAGGGGTGCAGACGATCTTGACGGTGGAGTGCACCGCCGCCGTGTCGTTGGTGTAGATCACCTCGACGTGGGCGGTCTGGCCCTCCTGCCGGCCGTTGGCGAGGCCGACCCCGGCC
The DNA here is from genome assembly GCA_038042665.1 of Nitrospinota bacterium. GTDB lineage: Bacteria > UBA8248 > UBA8248 > UBA8248 > UBA8248 > 2-12-FULL-69-37. The sequence goes on along the minus strand of JBBTDR010000568.1, from coordinate 7,373 downwards.
CAGGCGGCCCCGGGCGGGGCGGCGAGCAGCAGGGCGGCGGCGAGGGCGCGGGCGGTCCGCATGGGGCGCCTCCTGGCGCTGCGGGGAAGAAAAATCCCCTCCGCCGGGGGGATGAGGAAAGCCAGGTGGTGGGCCGTGCTGGATTCGAACCAGCGACTTCCACCGTGTGAGGATGGCACTCTTCCGCTGAGTTAACGGCCCAGGCCCTCATGCGTTTATCACAACCCCGGCGGGGGTTCAAGGCGGGAGGGGGAGTTTACGGGAGCCCCTCCCTTCGCTATATTTGGGCCGCTCCGGAAGGCCGGGGGCGGGGTTCCCCGGGCCGTGCGTCCACGAGCCTCTCAACGAGCCCATTCACGAGGAGGGGGCGAGATGGCCGAGCTGACCCACAACGGCGTGAAGTATTTCATGGAAGCCCGCCAGGACGACCTCTACGGGATGGGCGGGGACCTCTTCATGGCGGAGCCGGACGGCTCCCGGCCCCAGGAGCCCATCGCCTTCATCCCGGGCAAGGACGAGGGCACGGCCGCCCTCCTCGCCCAGCAGTGGCTCAAGGTCGCCTTCCCGGCGGAAGCCCCGAAGGGGAAGAAGAAATAGCCCCCTCGCCCAGGACCCAGGCGTGAAGCCTCCCGAGACCCTCTTCACCCCCCGCGCCCCCGCCCCCACGGGGCCCTTCGCCCAGGCCCGGCGGGCGGGGAACCTGCTCTTCATCGCCGGCCAGCGGGGGATCGACCCGGCCACCGGCCAGCTCGCCGGGCCCGCCATCGAGGCCCAGGCGCGCCAGACGCTGGAGAACCTCAAGGCCATCGCCGAGGCGGCGGGGGGCTCGATGCAGACCTTCCTCTCGACCGTCGTCTACGTCACCGACATGAAGGCCCACCGGCCGGCCGTCAACCGCCTCTACGAGGAGTACTTCGGCCCCCACCCGCCCACGCGCACCATCGTCCAGGTGAGCGCCCTGAACCAGGACGACATCGTCGAGATCGAGGCCGTCGTGATGGTCCCCGGCTGAGCGCCCCTCCCCGCGCGGAAAAAAAGGGGCCCCGGCGGCGGGGCCCCTTTCGGCTTCTCTCGCGCGCGCCTCAGGCGCTCAGCTTCTGCTTCTCCAGGAGATCCTGCTTGAGCTGGGCGACCTCCCGGCGGACGTCGGCGATCACGTCCTGCCCCCAGAAGATCTTCCCCCGGACGATGAAGGAGGGGATGCCGTGGATGCCCAGGCTCTTTCCCTGGGCGCGCTGGCTGTGCAGGATGGAGAGGTAGCGCTTCTCGGCGATGACGCCGTGGATCTCGTTCTTGTTCAGGCCGACTTCCTCGCCCAGCTTGGCGAGGACGGCCGTGTCCTCCAGGTTCAGGTCCTCCACCCAGCGCGCCTGGTACACCCGGTCGCGGAACTCGCGGAACTTGCCCATCTCCCGGGCGTAGTAGGCGGCGAGGTGGGCGTTGGTGGTGCGGAGGTTCTTCATGGCGGGGCCGATGGGCACGCCGTACTTCTCCGCCAGCGGCTTGTGGACGTTCTGATAATTCTCCATCCGCTGCTCGGGGGTTTAGGGGGCGAACGGGGCGCCGGGCGGGCGGCCCTCCCAGCCGACCCACTCCACCTTCACGTCCGGATCCTGCTCCAGGATGGGGGAGCCACCCACGGTGGCGACGTAGCAGTAGGGTCAGGTGAAGTCCGAGTATTTCACCACGATGATGGGTTCCTGAAGCCGATCCATCGGTTCCTCCTCGGAGGTGCTCGCAAGGGGCGGGGCGCCGCGGGCGCCCAGCGCTTCCCTTGGGGAAGGTTCCTTATACCACCCCGGCGCGGTCGTGGTCGATGGGGTCGATCCCGCCCGGGTCCACCCAGATGCCGCGCTCCCGCAGGTGGGCGGCGGCCCGGGCGATGGCCTCCTCGGAGCCCTCGATCTCGCACACCTGCCAGCCGGACTCGGTGCTCACGTCCCCGCGCATGATGTTGATGACGAGGGGGAACTTCTGGCCCAGCTCCCAGAGGACGGGCTTCTTCACCTCGCTGGCGGGGAAGGTGAAGATGAAGCGGCGGGTGGCCGGCGGGACGGGGAGGGCGCCCGCCCCGATGGGGCCGCCCCGCTCCACCCGCCGCAGGAAGTCGCCCACGATGCGGGTGAGCTGGCCGTATTGGACGAGGAAGGCGTCGTGCCCGTAGGTGGACTCCACGGTGTGGAGCTCCACCTCGCGCCCGAGGCCCTGGAGGACCTCGGCGATCTCGATGCTGCACTGGGGCGGGTAGAGCCAGTCCGAGATGAAGCAGACCAGCATGCACTTGGTCCGCAGGCGCTCGAGCGCGGCCTCGAGGCTCGGCCAGCCGGCCGAGGCGTCGTAGAGGTCCATCATCCGGGAGAGGTAGATGTAGGAGTTGGCGTCGAAGCGGTCCACGAACTTCCCGCCCTGGTGCTCCAGGTAGCTCTCCACCTCGTAGCGCGCGTTGATGTCCTCGAGGAGCCTGCCCTCGTCGCGCACCCGGCGCCCGAACTTGTGCTCCATGATGATGGCGCTCAGGTAGGTGATGTGGCCGATCATCCGGGCGACGCTCAGGCCCTGCTTGGGCCCCTGGCCCGGTGGGTAGTCCCCCCCGCGCCAGCCGGCGTCGGCCATGATGGCGCTGCGGCCGATCTTGTCCCAGGCCACCCCCATCGGGGTGAGCCGGGCCGCCCCGGCCACGGGGATGACGGAGTCGCAGAAGCCGCTGTAGCGCAGCCCCCACTCCAGGGCCTGCATCCCCGCGAGGGAGCCCCCCACCACCGTGCGCAGCCGCTTCACCCCCAGGGCGTCCAGGAGGAGCTTCTGGACGCGGACGGTGTCCTCCACCGTCACCACCGGGAAGCGCATCCCGAAGGGGCGGCCCGTCGCGGGGTCGGTCGAGCCGGGGCCCGTGGTGCCCGAGCAGCCGCCCAGGTTGTTCGAGCACACGACGAAGTATTTGTCCGTGTCCAGGGCCTTGCCGGGGCCGATCATCGGGTCCCACCAGCCGGGGCGGGGGTCGCCGGGGGAATGGTAGCCCGCCGCGTGGGCGTCGCCCGTCAGGGCGTGGATGATGAGGATGGCGTTGTCGCCCGCGGGGTTCAGCCGCCCGTAGGTCTCGTAGGCGACCCTCACCTCCTGGAGCACCTTCCCCGACTCGGTGCGGAAGGGCCCGGGGAGGGCGAGGTGCCGGGTCTCGGTCAGGCCGACCGAACCCGGGGCGTGGGGCGATGGGCTCATGGGCGCGTCACCTCGGTTCTGCCTCGTCTGCCGGACTCGGCGGCCCCCATCCGGGCAGTGAGGGCTTCTAGCACACGCCTCCGGGGATGGACAAGGCCTGCCGCGCCGCCGCGCGGCTTGTCCCCCCGCGGGGGGCCTGCTAGAGTCCCGGCAAGGCGGGTCAAGGACGTTCCGCAACCACTCGATCTTCCCAAGGGTCGGCCTGGGGGTGTTTCCGGGCCCGGGCTCCGGCGTCCCGGCCCCGGGCAGGATGAGCGAGGCTTCGCCATGATCGTCCGGCCGGTGCGGGAAGGGGCGCAACTCATCCACCAGCACGACCACGCCCGCGCGGCCGGGAGCCTGGCCCGCCGGTGGGGGGGCATCCCCGGCCTCCCGGCGCCCCCCCCGGCGCTCCGGGAGCCTCTTTTCTTCGCGGCCGATAACCACGACGTGGGCTGGTGCCGCCTGGACAGCGCCCCCCGCCTCGACCCCGAGACCCGGCTCCCCCAGAGCTTCTTCGCCGCCACGGTGGAGGAGGCCATCGCGGTCTGGCGCGAGGGCATCCGCTTCTGCGAGGCCCACGGGCCCTTCTCGGGCTACCTGGTGAGCGTCCATTTCGGCTCCCTCGCCGAGGCGGGCTTCGCCGGCGCACCGGCCGAGGCCGTGGAAGTCCTCCGCGGCTTCGTCGAGGGAGAGCGCGCGCGCCAGGAGGCCCTCCTCCGCGGCTGCGCCCCCGAGGAGGGCGCGTTCCGGGCCGCGGCCGTCCGGCTCCTCCGCCTGTGCGACACCCTCTCCCTCATCGCCTGCCGCGCGCCGGAGATCTCCCCCCCGCCGGGCGCCGTCCAGTCCCTGACCGGGGGAGGGCTGAACCTCCGCCTGGCGGAGGAAGGGGTGCTGGAGCTGGCCCCCTGGCCGTTCCTGGTCGCGCCGGTGAAGCTCCTCTTCCCCGGCGTCACGATCCCGCCGGACCGCTTCGCCAGCCAGGCGGACCTGGACGAAGCCCTTCAGCTGGCCGAGCCGGCCATGTTCGAGACCCAGCTCGTGCCGATGGCGGCTTAGGCGCCCTCTCCCGCGGGGACTCCGATGAAGACTGGGCCTGAAGCGCTGGAAGTGGTCGCCGGGGTCGTCCGCCGCGGGGGGCGGATTCTGATCTGCCAGCGCCCGGAGGGGAAGCACCTGGCCGGCCTGTGGGAATTCCCCGGCGGGAAGGTCGAGCGCGGGGAGTCGCCCGAGGAGGCCCTGGCGCGGGAGCTCCGCGAGGAGCTCGAGGTCGAGATCGAGGTCGGGGCCCTCCGCTGGGAGACCCGCCACGCCTATCCGGACCGCCATGTCCACCTGCGCTTCTACGACTGCGAGTGGAAGCGGGGGGAGGGGAAGGACAACGGCGCCGCCCGCCATGCGTGGGTGCACCCGAGCCGCCTGGGCGAGTATGCGTTCCTGCCCGCGGACGCCCCCCTCATCCGCGAGCTGGGAGGGGCCCAAGCGCCGGGGACGGGCTCGGGGGAGGCGGAGGCCTCCTCCCGCTTCTGCCAGGCGCTGGCGGCCCGCCACTATGAGAATTTCCCGGTGGCCTCCTGGCTCCTCCCGCGCGGGATGCGGCCCCACCTGGCCGCTGTCTACGCTTTCGCCCGCACGGCGGACGACATCGCCGACTCCACCGGCCCCCCCGCCGAGCGCCTCGCCCGGCTCGATGCGATGGAGCGGGGCCTCCAGGCGGCTGCCGAGGGGAAGGGGGAGGGCCCCGTCTTCGCCGCCCTCGCCGGGACCCTCCTCGCCCACGCTCTCCCGATCCAGCCCTTCCGCGATCTGCTCTCCGCCTTCCGGCAGGACGTGGAGGTCTCCCGCTACCCGGACTACGGCGCCCTGCTCGACTACTGCCGCCGCTCGGCCAACCCGGTGGGGCGGATCGTCCTGGAGATGTGGGGCATCCGGGACGCGGAGGCCCTCCGCGCCTCGGACGCCATCTGCACCGCCCTCCAGATCGCCAACCACCTCCAGGACCTGAAGGCCGACTGCCTGCGGGGGGTCGTCTACCTCCCCCAGGATGAGATGGAGGCCTTCGGGGTGGACGAGCGCGAGCTCGGCGGGGAGACGGCCGGCCCGGCCTTGCGGGCCCTGCTGATCTTCCAGGTGGGCCGGGCGCGCCGCCTCCTGGCCGAGGGCCTCCCCCTCCTGCGCATGGTCCGGGGGCCGCTGGCCCGGGAGCTCCGCGCCGTCTGGCGCGGGGGGGCCGCCGCGCTGGAGTCCATCGAGCGGGCCTCCTACGACGTCCTGAAGGCCGCCCCGCGCCTGGACGCCTGGGACAGGGCGGGGTGCTTCCTCGCGGCCTTCCTGCCGGCCGGCCGGCTGGCGCGGCGGGCGGACCCCGCGCGGGAGGCCCGGGACGCCCAAGACTACTGCCGGTGGCTGGTGCGGCGCAGCCGGTCGAACTTCTCCCTCGCCTTCCTTGCCCTTCCGCGCGGCCGCCGCCGGGGCCTCAACGCCATCTACGCTTTCTGCCGGATGGTGGACGACATCGCCGACACCCCGGGAGACCCCGGGGAGAAGCGCCGCCGCCTCGCCCGCTGGAAGGAGGCCCTCGCCCGCTTCCACGCGGGGGGCCACCGGCACCCGATCCTCCGGGAGCTCGCCTGGACGGACGCGGCGTTCGGGGTCCCCCTCCACCGCCTGGTCGAGGTGTGCGAGGGGGTGGAGATGGACGTCGGGCACCGGCGCTTCCCCGACTTCCCCTCCCTGCTCTCCTACTGCGGGAAGGTGGCCTCGGCGGTGGGGCTGGCGTGCCTGGGTGTGCTCGGGGCGCGCACCGCGGCGGGCGAGCGCTACGCCCATGCGCTGGGCGTCGCCCTCCAGCTCACCAACATCCTGCGCGACGTGCGGGCGGACGCCCAGGCGGGGAGGCTCTACCTCCCGCTCGAGGACCTGGCGCGCTTCGGGGTGAGCGAGGACGCCATCCTCCGCGGGGAGTACAACGAGCGGGTGGTCGCCCTCCTCCGCCTCCAGGCGGACCGCGCGCGGTCGTATTTCGCCGAGGCCCAGGCCCACCTCCCCCGCGAGGCGATGGGCCCGCTCTTCCCCGCCCGCCTCATGGGGCGCATCTACCGCCGCATGCTCGAGGAGCTGGACGGCGCCGGGTTCCCGCCGGGCGGGTGGCGCCCGCCGCTCTCGACGCTGGCCAAGCTCCGGGAGGCGCTCCGCTGCTACCTGGAACGGTGAGCGGGAACCCCGCGCCCGCGCGGGCGGCCGTCATCGGGGCCGGGTTCGCGGGCCTCGCGGCGGCCCTCCGGCTGGCGGAGGCGGGGGTGCGGGTCTGCCTCCTGGAGTCGAGCCAGCGCCTCGGCGGACGCGCTTCGAGCTTCCGCGACCCCCGCTCGGGCGCCGACCTCGACTGGGGCCCCCACCTGTTCATGGCGGCGAACCCCGCCCTGCGCTCCTTCCTGGCCCGGGCCGGCGCGGCCCCCGAGCTGCGCTTCCCCCCCTCGCTGGACGTGACCTACCGGCTCGCGGACGCCTCCTCGCCCGGGGGCGGCTCGCGCGCCGTCCGGCTGGCCTTCCCCCCGAAGGGAGGGCGGCTGGGCCAGGCGGCCGCCCTGCTTCGCTGGCCGGGCCCCGGCCTGGGGACGCGGCTCGGGATCGCCTGGGGGCTGAGCCGCCTTTTGCAGCGCGAGATGGGAGAGGCCTCCGTCGCCGGGCTGCTCGATTCCCTCGGCCAGGGGAAGGCGCACCGGGCCTGGTTCTGGGAGCCCTTCGCCCGGGCGGTGCTGAACCTCCCGCTGGAGGAGGGGAGCGCCGCCCTCTTCGCCCGGGTGGTGCGGGAATCCTTCGGGGCGGGGCCGGAGGGCGCCGCGCTGGCCGTGCCGCCCGCCCCGCTCGGGGCCTTCTGGGCCGACCGGGCCGGGGAGGCCATCGAGGGGCGGGGAGGGGAGGTGCGCCGGGGGCGGGCGGTGCGGGGCATCGCCGTGGAGGGAGGCGCCGTCCGGGGGCTGAGGCTGGCGGAGGGGGAGTTCCTCGAAACGTCCTGCGTCATCTCCGCCGTGCCGCCGCCCGCCTTGCTGGGCTTCCTGCCCGTGGATTGCCGGCGCGCGCCTCCTTTCGGCGGTCTGGAGCGGCTTCGGCCTTCCCCCATCGCGAGCGCCTACCTGTGGCTGGACGGGCCGTGCCCGGGCGCCCCCTTCGAG
>JBBTDR010000567.1:0-4528 GCA_038042665.1 Nitrospinota bacterium | reverse complement strand
CTCTACGGGGCCGCCAAGCAGCCCCACATAAAGGGCTTCGTGTGCGGCCTGGGCGGCCGCGAGGTGCTGCTCGAGAACGTCAAACACATGGCCGATCAGATGCTCGCCATCGCCAAGAGCGGCAAGGCGGACACCCAGGTCGAGTGGATCGGCGTGAGGGGGTGATCAGACATGAGTGAGACCCTGTATCAGATCGGCACGCAGCAGCTTCCCCTCATGGGGAAGGTGAACGCGATTCCCCAGAAGGCGGTCGAGGAGTTCTACACCAGCGGCCACCGCACCTGCCAGGGCTGCGAGAGCGCCCTCATCATGCGCCTCATGGCCAAGGCGGCCGGGCCGCGCACCATCATCCTCGGCAGCACCGGGTGCATGTACGTGGCCAACACCACCTACTACAGCACCCCCTGGGTGGTGCCCTGGATGCACACCCAGCTCGGCTCCGCGGGCCCGGCGGCCACGGGCACCGCGGCGGCCCTGCGCGCGCTCATGCGCAAGGGCAAGATGAAGGAGGAGCCCATCAACGTCATCTCCTTCTGCGGCGACGGCGGCGGCGTCGACATGGGCGTCGCCGGCATCTCGGCCGCGCTCATGCACGCCGAGTACAACCACCTGATCATCTGCTACGACAACGAGTCGTACGCCAATACCGACATCCAGATCTCCGGCGCCTCCCCCTGGGGCGCGAACACCACCTTCACTCCGCCGGGCAAGAAGTTCCGCATCATGCACACCCGGTGGAAGAAGAACATCGCCGCCCTCTACGCCGTGGGCCACACCAAGTGCAACTACGTGGCCACGGGCTGCGCCTCCTTCCCGGCCGACCTCATCGACAAGGTCCGCAAGGGCCTGGCCACCCCGGGGCCGGCCTTCATCCACACCCTCGACCCCTGCCCGAAGGGCTGGGACTACGACCCCTTCTACTCCCACAAGCTGGGCGAGCTCGCGGTCGAGACCGGCCTCTTCCCGCTCTGGGAGATGACCGGCGGCCAGCTGGCCTACAGCGGCATCACCGCCCGCCTGGTGTACGGCAACCGGCCCCGCCGGCCCGTGCGCGAGTACCTCGAGGCGCAGGGGCGCTTCCACCACTTCACCGAGGAGGACTACGCCTACTTCCAGGGCGAGGTGGATAAGATGTGGAATGACTGGTCCATGCCCGGCGTCATTCCCTTCAAGATGACCGCGGACCCGGCCAAGAAGAAGTAGGCCGCGAGCCTCGCGCGGAGCGCCATGAAGGGACGGGGCCCGCGAGGGCCCCGTCCCTTTTCGCGCCTTGCCGGATCGCTGGGGGAGAAGAGAGGATGCGCGTGGAGAGCGAGGAAGAGGCCAGGGGCCGCGACGCCGCCCCGATGGTGCGCGTCCCGGCGGGGCCCTTCCGCATGGGCTCGGAGCGTGGGAACCAGGACGAACGCCCCCAGCGGGAGGTGACCCTCCCCGCCTTCTGGATCGACAAGCATTGCGTCACGAACGCGCGGTACCGGCGCTTCCTGGCGGAGACGGAGGGCGCCGTCAAGCCGCCCCCCTCCTTCGCCCGCGATGACTTCGTGGGCCCCCGGCAGCCCGTCGTGAGCGTGAGCTGGGAGGAGGCCGCGGCCTACGCCCGCTGGGCCGGCAAGCGCCTCCCCACCGAGGCCGAGTGGGAGAAGGCCGCCCGGGGGGCGGACGGGCGCACCTATCCCTGGGGGGAGGAGAGCCCCACCCACGCCCTCGCCCACTACGCCGGGGCGGAGCCGCGCTGCCCCCTGGAAGTGGACGCCCACCCGGAATCGGCTTCCCGCTACGGCTGCGTCCAGATGGCCGGGAACGTCTTCGAGTGGGTGGCCGACTGGTTCGATGCCTTCTACTATCGCTACGCCCCCGCGGAGTCCCCCCGGGGGCCGGAGCACCCCTCCCTCGAGGTGGCCGTGCCCAGCATCGCGGTGTTTGCCGTCCCGGGCGGGGGGAGCATGACGCTGGGCGAAGCGAAGAAGGGGGAGCGGTTCGAGATCCTGGGCCGCGAGAAGGACGTCTTCAAGGTCCGCTTCGGGAAGGCCGAGGGCTGGCTCCCCCGCAAGGCGGGCTACGCCTGGACGGCGCGGGCCGTGCGGGGTTGCGGCTGGGACTACATCGAGGATAACCTCCGGTGCTCGGCCCGCGAGGGCTTCGAGCCCTGGTACAAGAACTTCAACCTCGGCTTCCGCTGCGCCTCCGACGCCTAGCCGCCCGGGGGCCGGCCACCGCCTCCAGAAGGCCCCTCCCTTGCCCGCCGCCCTCCAGCCGACGCCCCTCACCTGGCTCCTCGCTTTCCTCCCCATCCTGGCCCTCACGCTCCTGATGCTCGCCCTCCGCTGGGGAGGGCAGAGGGCCGGGCCCGCCGGCCTCGCCGTGGCCCTGGCGGTGGCCTGGGGATGGTTCGGGGCGGAGGCGGACGTGCTCGCGAACGCCCTCCTGCGCGGGGTGCTGCTGAGCGTGCCGGTGCTCTACATCATCATCCCCGCCCTCGTCCTCTACCACGTGGCCGACGCCGCGGGCGGGGTCCGCAACATCGGCTGGAGCGTCTCGGCGATGACGAAGAACCACATCCTCCAGCTCATGATCCTGGCCTTCGGCTTCACCACTTTCCTCCAGGGGGTGGCGGGCTTTGGGGTGCCGGTGGCGGTGGTGGCGCCCTTGCTCGTGGGGATCGGATACCCGCCCGTCGAGGCGGTCGCGGCCGCCCTCATCGGCCACGCCTGGTCGGTGAGCATGGGGGACATGGCGAGCAGCTTCCAGGCGCTGCTCTCGGTCACCCATCTGCCGCCCCACGACCTGGGGGTGAAGGTGGCCCTCCTGCTGGGGGCGGCGGGGCTGGCCGCGGCGGTCTCCATCGCCCACCTGCACGCGGGGTGGAGCGCGGTGGCCCGCTGGCCCGCCGTGGTGATCGTGCTGGCGGCGGCGGCCACCGCCGCCCAGCTCCTCCTCGCCTGGCTGGACCTGTGGGTCGTGGCCTCCTTCGGGGCGGGGATGCTCTGCCTCCTCGTGGGCTTCGGGATGGCGCGCCTGCCCCGCTACCAGGGCCCCTCGCGCCCGCCGACCCTGCCCCCCAAGCCCGAGGAGAGGCGGGTGCGCCCGGTCCTCCCCCCCGAGGGGGGGCGGCGGATGAGTTTCCACCTCGCCTTCGCGCCCTACTACTCGTTGATCGGGGTGGTGAGCCTGGCCACCTTCGTCCCCGCCATCCACGACGCCCTGCACGCCTGGCGGCTCGAGGTCGCGCTGGAGGCGACGGTGACCCGCCTCGGGGTCTCGGTCCCCCGCCAGGTCTGGCGCCTGGCGCCCTTGGGGCATCCGGGCGCGCTCCTGCTCTACACCGCCTTCCTGGGTTGGTTGCTCTACCGCCTGAACGGGCGCTGGCCCGGCAAGCAGGCGGCGCTCCTGCGCCGGACCTTCCGGGAGGCCGGCCCGGCCTCGGTGGGGGTCGTCTCCCTGGTGGCCCTCGCCTCGGTGATGACCGCCTCGGGCATGATCGGCGTCCTCGCCGATGGCGCCGCCGCCCAGACGGGGCGCGTCTTCCCCCTCGTCTCTCCCCTGGTGGGGCTGCTGGGCTGCTTCATCACCGGGAGCAACACCGCCTCGAACATCCTCTTCGGGGCCTTCCAGGCGGAGGTGGGAGGGCGGATCGGGGTGGGGCCGGTGCTCCTCGCGGCGGCCCAGAGCGCGGGGGGAGCGCTCGGCAGCATGGTGGCCCCGGCCAAGGTGCTCGTGGGCTGCTCGACGGCGGGCCTGGGGGGCAGGGAGGGGGAGGTCTTCAAGCGGGTGGCGCCCTACTGCGCGGTCCAGGTGCTCCTGGTGGGGGCGCTCGCCTGGTGGCTGGCGGGGTAGGGTCTCACTGGGGAGCGATCTGCCCGCCGCCCTCGAACGCCCCCACGGCCTGGCGCAGGTAGGCGGGCACGCGGACGGGCTGGCCCGCGCCCTCCTCGACGATGACGTAGACCGTGCGCGCCGTGACCAGGAGCCGCCCGCCCGCGCGCGCGTAGAGCTCGAACTCCATCCGGAAGCTCGTGTTGCCGATCTCGGGGACGCGGGCGTAGGCGTCGATGACCTCGTCGAAGCGGGCAGGCGCCTTGAACTGGAGGTGGGCCTCGGCGATCACGATGTCGTGCCCCTGGCTCCGCATGAGGGCGTAGGGGACCCCGATGTCCCGCAGGTAGTCCATCTGGGTGGTGTCCACGTAGAGGAGGTAGTTGGCGTTGAAGACCACCCCTTGCAGGTCGGTTTCCCCGAAGCGGACCCTGAACTCGCTCCTGTAGCGGAACTCCTCGCGGGGCACGCGGTTTCCCTCCTGGATCACCTCGGGTTTTTCTCCCGCCGGGGGTCCGTTATAATGCCAAAGCCGCTCGGGGGGAATCGCCGCTCCCGGGCCGGCCTCCGCTTCCCGGCCCGCCGAGGAGAGAACCCAGGATGATCAGCGTCGAAGAGGCCCAGGAGGCCATCCTCGCCCGCATCCAGCCCCTGGGCCGGACGAAGGTGCCCGTCATCGAGGCCCTGGGGCGGGTGTTGGCCGAGGAGGTGGCCG
>JBBTDR010000566.1:0-17748 GCA_038042665.1 Nitrospinota bacterium | reverse complement strand
CGGTAGCGCTCGTTGTAGTCGAGCCCGTAGCCCACCACGAAGACGTCCTCGATGGTGAAGCCCACGTGGTCCGCCTCGATCTTCGCACGGCGGCGGGAGGGTTTGTCCAGCAGCACGCAGGTCCGCAGCGAGGCGGGCCCCAGGGCGCGGAGGGCCCCCCGGGCGGCCAGGAGAGTGTGGCCGGTGTCCAGGATGTCGTCGAAGAGGAGGACGTGCCGCCCCTCCACCTGGCCCAGGGCGCCCAGGTCGAGCCTCACCTCCCCGCTGCTCTCGGTGCCGTCGCCGTAGCTGGAGGCGGTGAGAAAGCCCAGGGTGGCCTCCCGGTCCAGGGCGCGGATGAGGTCCACGGCGAAGAAGAGCGCGCTCTTAAGCACGATCACGCAGTGGAGGGGCCCGGGCGGCAGGGCGGCCCCGATCTCGCGGGCGAGCTCCTGGAGGCGGCCGCGGATGGCGCTTCCGGCGATGAGGGTCTCGCCCAGGGCCACGGGGCTAGGCCTCCCCGCTCCGGGCGGCGGGGGCGGCGATCTCCCCCTCGGCCTCCCAGGTCTCGACGGGCGCGGCGATGTTCTTCAGAGCGAGAGGTCCCAGGCTCCGCAGGCGGAAGCCCTCCCGGGTCCGGCGGGCCGTGTCGGCGGAGAGGAGGATCTGCCCTTGCCTGGCCTGGTCGCGCAGGCGCGCGGCGAGGTTGGTGACGGGCCCGGTGGCGGTGAAGGTCCACCGCTCTCCCGCCACCCCCTGGAGGCGCGTCGAGCCCACGTGGCACTCCCCGGAGGCGATGCCGATGTTGACGGCGATGGGCGGGTGCCGGTCCGGGGCTTCCTGGTTCGCGGCCTGGGTCTTGGCGCGGACGGCGAGGGCCGCCCGCACCGCAGCGGCGGCGTGGGCATCGGGGGGAGGCTCCTGGAAGAGGATCATGAGCCCGTCCCCGGCCGTCTCGTTGATGTCCCCGCCCTCCCGCCGGATGTCGGAGAGGTAGAGGGAGAAGTACCGCTCGACGAGCTGACTGAGTTCCTCCCGGGGGAGCTGCTCGCTCAGCCGGGTGTAACCCTCTATGTCGAGGAAGAGCACGGTCACGTCCTTGGGCGCCTTATCGAGGGAGGGGGAGTCGGGGTTCTCCTCGATGAGCCGCCGGACGGTATCTGGCACGAAGCGGTCGAGCCCGCGCTTGACGCTCTCGAGGAAGGCCACCCGCTCGAGTGCCCCCGCCAGCTCCCGGTTGCGCGCCTCGAGGGCCTGGTAGCTCTCGGCCAGCCGCCCCGCCATGAGGTTGAAGCCCCCGGCGAGGGCGCCGATCTCGTCCGTCGAGCCGACCCGCTCCCGGACGGAGAAATCCCCCCCCCGCAGCCGCCCCATCGCCCCCTCCAGGTCGCGCAGGGGGCGGCTCATCGCCCGCGTGAGGAGCCAGGCGAGCCAGGCCCCGCCGAGCGAGCCCGAGGCGCCGATGAGGAGGATGGCCCACATGACCTGGCGGTGGATGGGGTCCTCCAGCCCCTCGATCCGGATGAAGGCGGTGAGGGCGATGGCGCCGAGGGGGAGGAAGCTGATGGCCATCCAGAGGAGGAAGAGGCGGTGGCCCACCCGGATTTTCCAGAGGCGGGGGTTCCCCTCGATCGGGGTGCTCGCGAACAGGAGCGGCCAGAGATGGGTGCGGCACAGATGCTCCGCCGCGAAGAAGACCGCCGTGGCGGCGATGAGCCCGGCGAGCAGCGGGCGGATGACCAGGTGGGCCCACGTCCCCGGGGTGAGGTGCTCGAAGACCGACAGGACGCGCGCGATCAGGAAGCCGTCCAGCAGGAGCCAGGTGGCGAGGGAGAGGGCGGCCAGGACCAGCGGCGCACGAGCGGCCCGCTCAATCCAGGGAGCGGGGTAGCGGCCCGGCTCCCCCGTCCTCAAGAGCCGCAGGCCGCGGAGGAGGGGCCAGAGATAGACCGCCCCCAGCGCGGCGGGAAGAAGGACGGCCGCGTGGAGCGATACCGTCCCGGCGAGCTGGATGTGGGAGATCTCATGCCCGGGGAGGAAGGGCCTCAGGTTGAGCATGCTGTAGACGAACAAGAGGCCCACGGCTCCCAGGTTGATCAGGAGCACCGCCGGGATCAGCCACCAGAGCCTCTCGGGGCGGGGCCTGGGGGCGTGCGGGTGCCGCGCGGGGCTGGCCACGGCTACCCCAAGCACTCCAGGTAGAGCTTCTTCATCTCGGCCTCGCCCGCGGCGACCGGGTTGGTCTTGACCGTCGCGCTCTTGGCGGCTTCCCGGGCCATCATGCCGAGGGGCTCCTCGGACCCGCCGCAGTAGGCCCGGAAGGTGAGCGGGATGCCGATGTCGCGGCCCAAGGCGCGCACCCCCGCGATGGCGGCCTCGGCGGCGGCGGGGTCGCGGGGCTCGATGCCGGGGCCAGCGAGGAGGGGCGCCATCCGGGCGTACTTCTCCCGCATCGCGGGGAGATTGAAGCGCATGACGGGCGCGAGGAGGATGGCGTTGATGGTCCCGTGGTGGCCGCCGTAGGTCATGAAGTAGGGGTGGGTGAGGGCGTGGACGATGCCCAGGCCCGTGTTGGTGAAGGAGGCCCCCGCCAGGGTGGCCGCCAGGGAGACCGGGCCGGCGGCCTCGGGATCGGAGGGGTCCTCCACGAAGCGCCGGCCGTGGCGGCCGATGTACCCGATGGCCTGCATGCACAGGGCCTCGGTCCAGGGGCCCGACAGCGGAGAGCCGATGGACTCGATGGCGTGGGTGAGGGCGTCCATCATGGCGCCCGCCGCGACGGGGCGCGGCAGCTTGGCGAGGAGGGCGGGGTCCACGACGGCCAGGTCGGCGTAGAGCATGGTGCTGTGGATGCTGGCTTTCACCTGCCGCTCGGTGTCGGTGATGATGGAGGCGCGCGTCACCTCGCTCCCGGTGCCCGCCGTGGTGGGGACGGCGATGAAGAGGGGGACGCGCTTGGCCGGCTTCTCGGCGCCGTAGTAGTCCGAGATCCTCCCCCCGTTCGAGATGAGGGCGCCCATGGCCTTCGCCGTGTCGATGGCGCTGCCGCCCCCGGCGGCGATGATGCCCAGGCAGCCGTTCGACGCGTAAAACTCCCTGGCGCGCGGGATGCTCTCGTCCGAGGGGTTGGGCTCTGCCTTCTCGAAGAGGGCGAAGTCCATCCCCGCCCGTTTCATGCCCGCGAGGACGGGCTCAAGGACCCCGGCCGCCATCAAGCCCGGGTCGGTGAGGAGCATCGGGCGTTTCATACCGAGCGCCTTGGCTTCCTCGCCGACGAAGGCCGCCTCGCCCCAGCCGTAGCGGACGCGGGGGCCCCGGGTGATCTGGAAGGACTGGATCATGGGCGCTCTCCTGGATGTGGAAAATGAGGACGGGGCCATTATCTCAGGCGCGGGGAGCTTCCCCAACCGCGGAGAGGGTCAGCCCCCGCTGAGCTTTTGCATGAGCCGCGCGTGGTCGGCCTCGGTGTCGAGGTCGAGGAAGAGGTCCTCCTCCTCGGCGGGCACTGCCAGGAGGCGCGGGGGCGTCTCCTGCTCCAGCCGCCGGAGAATCTGGCGGGCGCCTTCGTCTCCCTCGATCCGGTCGAGCTCTCCCCGCAGGGAGGCGGCGAGGAGGACGGGGTTCCCCCGCCGGCCGCCGTGGTAGAAGGCGGCGGCCTGGGTGCCCGGCGGGGCGGAGGCGAAGGCCCCGATGAGGCGGTCCACCCAGGCGGCGGTCAGGAGGGGCTGGTCCCCCAGGGCGAAGAGGAAGCCCTCGGCCCCCGGGGCGGCCTGGGCGAGGCCCGCCCGCAGGCTCGTGCTCTGGCCCTGGGCGTAGCCGGGGTTGTGGACGATGCGGAGCTTCAGCCCCGCCAGGGCGGCCCGCACGTCATCGGCCTGGTGGCCCACCACGGCGAGGACCTCAGAGGCCCGGGACTCCACCAGGGCGAGGGCCGCGCGGCGCACCACGGGCACCCCTCCCGCCGGGAGGAGGAGCTTGTTCCGCCCCAGGCGCCGGGAGAGCCCCGCGGCGAGCAGGATGGCCGAGATCCGCATGGAAAACCCCCGTCGCTCGGGGAAGGGGAGGGCTCCGGCGACCCTACGGGATGGGGGAGGGGGTGTCAATTTCGGGCGGGGCGGCCGTTCCGTTGACACGCTCCGAGGGGACACCTAAGATTTCCCCCTCGGTGTTGGACCGCTTCCCTCCGTTCCGGCCCTCGGGCCGCCAGCCGAAGATCGAGCCATGGCGAAAGAATTCGAGGGCAAGCTTGTCCTGATCACCGGGGGGGCGGGGGACATCGCCCGGGCGGCCGCCCGGCGGTTCGCCGGGGAGGGCGCCCGCCTCGTGCTGGCCGACACGGACGCCAAGGGGCTGGAGGCCGCCCGGGCCGAGGCGGGGGCGGAGGGCCGCTTGCTCGATGTGACCGACGTGAAGGCCGTCGAGGCGGCAGTCGAGGACATCCGCGCCTCCCGGGGGGGGATCGATGTGCTGGTGAACTGCGCGGGCATCTACCGCCACCGGCGGGTGGTGGAGATGTCCGAGCCGGAGTGGGATCAGACCCTGGATGTGAACCTCAAGGGGACCTTCGCCGTCTGCCGGGCGGTGGGCCGCGTGATGGCCGCCCAGGCGCCGGGCGGGGCGATCGTCAACCTGGCCTCGGTCTCCGCCCAGCGGGGGAGCGCGCTGCACGCGCACTACTGCGCCTCCAAGGCGGGCGTCGTCGGCTTCGGCCGGGCGCTGGCGCTGGAGCTGGCCCCGAGGGTGCGGGTGAACGCCGTCGCCCCGGGGATCATCGAGTCGCGCATGATCGCGGCCATGCTCCCCCTCCGCGGGGAGGAATGGATGCGGCAGATCCCGCTGGCCCGCTACGGGCGGCCCGAGGACGTGGCCGAGGCCATCCTCTTCCTCGCGGGCGGCCGGGCTTCCTACATTAACGGCGCCGTGCTGAACGTGAACGGCGGCATGTGGATGGACTGATCCCCTCATTCCGAGAGCCAGGGAGAATGCCATGGCGTACAAGAACCATCAGATCGTCGACCTCACCCAGCCCATCTACTCGGGGATGCCCGTCTTCGTGGGCCATCCGGACACCTGGCGGTGGACGAACATGACCCACGAGGTGAGCACCGCGGGCGGCCGGTTCAAGAGCGAGATGAGCTATTACTCGGGCGTCGTCCAGATGTGCGAGCACGGGCCCACCCACGTGGACTCGATCAGCCACCTGGACCCCTCCCCGAGCGCCCTCCACATCGACAAGATGCCCTTCGACTTCTTCTACGGCCGGGGCATCACCATCGACTTCGAGAATGTGCCGGATAACGGCTACATCAACGCCGGCGACGTGAAGCGCCGCCTCGACAGGTACAAGCTCGCGATCAAGCCGGGCGATACCCTGCTCTACACCTACGGCCACTACAAGCGGCACTACCCCCGGCCCTCCTACACCACGGCCTACGCGGGCTGGACGCGGGACGCCGCCGAGTACGTCTACGGCGAGTGCGGCTGCCTCAACGTGGGCACCGACGCCCCGAGCATGGACATGGCCCACAGCCCCGAGTACCCCTGCCACCTCGTCTGCCGGGACCTCGGCCGCACGAACACCGAGAACCTGTGCAACATCGAGGATGTGGTCGGGAAGGAATTCCTCTACATCGGGCTGCCCCTCAAGATCCGGGACGGCTCGGGTTCGCCCATCCGCGCCATCGCCGTGCTGAACGCCTAACGGCGGGCGTGCCCTCCGGGTGGGGGGGGAGCCGCATGAAAGCCCTCGTGAAGACCGCCAAGGGGCCCGGCCACATGGCCCTCCTCGACATCGAGGAGCCCCGGACGGGCCCCGGCCAGGTGAAGGTGAGGGTGGCCCGGGCGGGCATCTGCGGCACGGACGTCCACATCGCCTCGGGGGAGTTCTTCCACTACGTCCCGCCCCTCGCGCTGGGGCACGAGTTCGCGGGGGTGGTGGCCGAGGTGGGGGAGGGCGTCCAGGGCATCCGGGTGGGGGAGCGGGTGACCGCCGAGCCCACCAAGCGCACCTGCGGGGAGTGCCCCCACTGCCGCTCGGGCCACTACAACCGCTGCGAGCGGCGCGAGATCGCGGGGGTGGTGAGCCACGGCGCCTTCACCGATTTCGTGGTCACCCGGGCGGCCTCCATCCACAAGCTCCCCGAGGCGGTGAGCTTCACGGCGGCGGCGCTCTCCGAGCCCCTGGCGGTCTGCGTCCACGGGGTGACCGAGCAGTGCTCCCTCGGCGAGGGGGACACCGTCCTGGTCTGCGGGCCGGGCGCCATCGGGCTCTCCTGCCTCCAGGTGGCCCGGGCCTTCGGGGCGCGGGTGATCGTGGCGGGGACGGAGAGGGACGCCCGCCGCTTGGCTCTCGCTGAGAGGCTCGGGGCCGAGCGCGCCGCGGGGGTGGAGGGGAACGCCCTCCGCGAGGCCGTGGCCGAGCTCACGGGCGGCTGGGGGGTGGACATGGCCATCGAGGCGGCGGGCGCCGCCCCGGCCTTCCGGACCTGCCTCGAATCCGTGCGCAAGGGGGGGCAGATCCTCCAGGTGGGCATCCCGGCCAAGCCGGTCGAGGTGGACATGAGCCAGGTGACCTGGAAGGAGGTGCGCGTCACGGGCACCTTCGGCCAGAAGGACACCGCCTGGCGGACGGCCATCCGCCTCATGGCGGAGAAGCGGGTGGACATGGAGGCCCTGGTCTCCAATATTCTCCCCCTCGGGGAGTGGGAGCGGGGCTTCCGCCTGATGGAGCGGGGCGAGGGGCTGAAGGTCCTGCTCGAGCCCGGCTCCGCGGGAGCTTGAAGGAGAGGGCGATGGCGGCGCTGTTCTCGCGCAAGAAGGAATTCCAGGAGCGCTACGGGAAGCGCATCCCGCCGGGCCAGACGGTGACGGAGAAGTGGCCCGTCCTCCACCACGGCTCGGTGCCCCGGGTGGACCTCGCCCGGTGGGACTTCCGCATCTTCGGAGAGGTGGAGGAGGAGGTGCGCCTCACCTATCCGGAGTTCACCTCTCTTCCCACGGCCGAGGCGCGGTGCGACATCCACTGCGTCACCCACTGGAGCCGGATGGACAACACCTTCTCCGGCGTCCCCTTCAAGGAGCTGATGAAGCGGGTGCGCCTCAAGCCCGCGGCGCGCTTCGTCATCCTCCACTGCGAGCACGGCTTCACCACCAACCTCCCGATCGAGGCCTGCATGGACGATGACGTCCTCTGGGCCTGGAAGCACGACGGCAAGGACCTGACGCCCGAGCACGGCTGGCCGCTGCGGCTGGTGGTCCCCAAGCGCTACTTCTGGAAGAGCGCCAAGTGGGTGCGGGGGCTGGAGTTCTCCGCCGTGGACAAGCCGGGCTTCTGGGAGCAGAACGGCTACCACAACGACGCCGACCCCTTCAAAGAGGAACGTTACGGGTGAGCACGGCCCCCCGCGGGAGCTGCCGGTCCGACGAGAGGAACAATTGATGGCCATCGATCCGAAGGTTTTCCGCGGCGCGCTCGGCCGCTTCGCCACGGGCGTCACCGTCGTCACCGTGAAGGACGGAGCCGCGGCCCATGGCATGACGGCCAACGCCTTCGCCTCGGTCTCGCTCGAGCCTCCTCTCGTGCTGGTGTGCGTGGACCACCGGGCGAACAGCCTGGAGATCATCCGCCGCGCCAAGCGCTTCGCGGTGAACTTCCTCGCCGAGGAGCAGAAGGCGCTCTCCGACTGGTTCGCGGGCAAGGGGCGGGACGCCGCCGATCAGTTCGCCGGCGTGCCCCACGGGGCGGGCGAGAATGGCTGCCCCATCCTCGAGGGCCACATCGGGGCCCTGGAGTGCGGCCTCCACGAGGACTACCCGGGGGGGGACCACAGCATCTTCGTCGGGCGCGTCACCCGGGTGCTCCTGCCCGAGGAGGTGCGCGCCCCGCTGCTCTTCTACGCCAGCGCCTACCGGAAGATGAACCTGGGAGCCACCTTTGACAGCTAGGCCGGCCGCTCCCGGAGCCGCGCGTTGAGCGGGCGGGCTTCCGCGAAGGGGCCCTTCCGCACGGTCGCCTTCGACTTGTTCGACACCCTGGTGGACTTCGACCCCACCCGCCTCCCCGAGGTGGACACCGGCGGGAAGATGGAGCGCACCACCACCCGCCCCGCCTACGACGCCCTCTACGAAGGGGGCTACGCGCTGCCCCACTACCCCGCCTTCCACCTCCTCTGGCTCGACACCTCCCGCCAGGTGTGGGCCGACCGGGACAACGACCCCGAATGCCGGGAAGTCGCCTCCACCGTGCGCTTCCGGCGGCTGATGGACCGCATGGTGTCGATCCCGGCCGCCCAGAAGGACGAGGCGGCCGCCCTCGCCCGGGAGAGCCACATGGAGGCGCTGATCGGAGCAGCCCTCTTCGACCCGGCGCGCTTCGCCATGCTTGATCGGATCCGGGAGGGCGGGCTGCGGATGGGCGTGGTCACCAACTTCGATCACACCCCGGCGGCCCACCGCCTCCTGGAGCGCCGGGGCATCGCGCCTTATTTGGACGTGGTCCTGGTCTCGGAGGAGGAGGGCTACCGCAAGCCCTCCCCCCGGCTCTTCCTCAAGGCGGCGGAGCGGCTGGGCGCCGCGCCCGGCGAGGTCCTGTTCGTGGGGGACACCTTCACGACGGACGTGGTGGGGCCTCAGAAGGTGGGGATGCCCTGCGCTTGGCTCAACCCCAAGGGCGGCCAGGTTCCGGAGGGCTGCCGGCCGCCCGACTTCGAGATCCGGAAGGTGGAGGAGACGCTCCGGCTCCTGGGCCTTTGCTAGGGGCGCGGCGTGGCCATCTTCGTCTTCCAGCACACCGACGCGGAGCACCTGGCGCTGCTGGGGAAGGTCCTCATGCGGCGCCGGATCCCCGTCCGCTACTTTCCCCTCCACCGGGGGGCCCCGCTTCCGTCCCCGGAGGAGCTCTGGGGCGAAGGAGGGGGGCTCGTGGTGCTGGGCGGGCCGATGGGGGTGTACGAGGCGGACCGGCACCCGTGGATGGGCCCCGGGATGCGGCTGATCCGGGAGGCCCTCCGCCGGGATTTTCCGGTGTATGGCCTCTGCCTGGGCAGCCAGCTTATGGCCGGGGCGCTCGGCGCGCGGGTGTACCCGGGGCGGGAGAAGAAGGAGATCGGCTGCTTCCCGGTGGAGCTCACGGCGGAGGGGCGAGCCGATCCGCTCCTGGCCGGGGAGGGCGGCGCCTTCGCCGTGTTCCAGTGGCACGGGGACACCTTCGATTTGCCGGCGGGGGCCGTGCGGCTGGCCTCCTCGGAGCGCTACCGGGAGCAGGCCTTCCGGTCCGGCGGGCGGGGATACGCCTTCCAGTTTCACCTCGAGGTGGAGATGGAGGACGTGCGGCGGTGGCTGCGGGTGTTCGCCCCGGACCTCGTCTCTCCCCGCTCGGACGCCGACGCCGCCGGGGTGCTCGCCCGCACGCCCTCGTTCATGGAGGAGATGAACGCGCGGGCGGAGCGCCTGTTCTCCCGCTGGCTCGCCCTGGCGGGGTATCCCCCCAAGGAACCCGCCGGGGACCCCTTCGCCGGGTAGCCCGCCCCCGCCCTTGCCCGGCGCCGGACTCTTCTCTAAGATTCTCCGCCAGCCGGGCGATTCCCCCTATCTCAGGAGATTGGCCGCGATGGCAGAACCCATTCGAGGCGAGATCGTCGCCATCGGCACCGAGATGCTCCTCGGCGACCTGATCGACACCAACAGCGCCTTCATCGCCCAGCAGCTCAAAGCCATTGGCGTCAACATGTATTTCAAGCATACGGTGGGGGACAACCTCGACCGCATCGCCCTGGTCATCAGCAACGCGCACGCCCGCAGCCAGGTGGTCATCACCACGGGCGGCCTCGGCCCCACGGTGGACGACCTCACCCGCGAGGCCGTGGCCAAGGCGCTGGGGGTGGAGCTCGAGTTCCGCCAGGACCTCTACGACTACATCGACGCCTACTTCAAGCGGCGCGGCTTCAAGATGTCCGACAACAACCGCAAGCAGGCCTTCGTGCCCAAGGGGGCGACCGTCATCGAGAACCCGCGCGGGACGGCCCCCTGCTTCTACTGCCAGGACGAGCGAGGCATCGTCCTCGTGAGCCCGGGCGTGCCGCACGAGATGCGCTACATCATCGGCGAGCGCGCCGTCCCCATCCTCCAGGAGAAGTTCCCGCTCAGCGACGTCATCCGCACCCGGGTGCTGAAGAGCTGCGGCCTGGGGGAGAGCCGGGTGGACGAGATGATCGGGGACCTGTTCCGCGAGTCGGTCAACCCGAGCATCGGGGTGCTCGCCCATCCGGGCCAGGTGGACGTGCGCATCACCGCCCGCGCGCCGAGCATCGCGGAGGCCGAGCGGATGATCGACGGCCTCGAGGTCAAGGTGCGCGAGCGCCTGGTCGCGGCGATCTACGGGGTGGGGGAGGTCACCCTGGACGCAGTGGTCGCCAAGCTCCTCGCCGAGCGGGGCCGCACCCTGGCGGTGGTGGAGTCGAACACGGGCGGCGCCATCCTCCAGCGCCTGAACGCCTGGCCCCAGCGGGTGAAGTTCCTCAAGCGCGGCGTGGTGGGGCTCCATGCCCAGGATCTGGCGGGCATGTTCCGCCTGCCGCTCGACCAGGAGCCCTCCGGCGAGGACTTCGCCGAGGCCCTGGCCGTCCGGATCCGGGAGGAGAGCGGGGCGGACTTCGGGCTGGCCGTCTTCGGGCCCAATCCGCCCGAGAACATCGAGCCGGAGAAGAGCCGGGCGGCCATCCAGGTGGGGGACACTTTCATCGCGCTTGCCACGGGAGGCAAAATCCTCCGTTTCCAGAACAATTTCGGCGGGGATGAGCGCTTTGTGCAGTCGCGGGTGCCGGTCTACGGGCTGGACCTCGTCCGGCGGGCCCTGCTCGGGCTGGAGTAGTTCTTTCCCCAATATCTAGGCTGTTTTGCTGGCGTCACCCCCATCCCTTGGGTGGGAGAGAGGTGGCGCTCTTTTTCCTTGAAACGACAACAACTCCATATATAATGGCTAGTTAGCATGTGTAATCTTATGTGAAACTTGAGAGTGCTTCCCTCGATTGCCCCGCCCGGCGCATGAGGAGAGCTTTCTGGATGGGGATTCGGCTCGGGAAGACCCCCCCGCGCGGGCGGGATTTTCGTTTGGCGGCTTGGTTTTTCACCGGTTGCCTGACCATGCTGGCCGCTCCGTTGTTCCTCTTGAGCGGCTGCCAGGGAGTGGAACACTCCCTCCAGGCCCTCCGGCAGCTGCTGTGGGTGGAGGGGGACAAGGGCGCCCAGGAGGCGGAGGAGGAGACGCTTCCTCCCCGGTTCGGCGGCCTCCCCAGCGGCCGGCTACAGCCCGGCGACGCCCTCGCGGACCCCTCCTCGCTCGCCGTGCAGACCGGCGCCATCGCCCCCCAGGACACTGTGGACTCCCTCCTGACCGGCAACGGACTCACCCCGGGGCAGGTCCAGGAAGTGCTCGCCGCCGCAGGCCAAGAGAACTCCCTCGCCCGGATCGGGGAGGGGCGGCGGTATGAAGTGGCCGCGGGGAGGGAGGGGCTCCGGCGCTTCCTCCTTCAGCTGGACGGCGAGCGCCGCCTGCGCATCTACCGCACCCGGCAAGGCGCCCTGCGGGCCCGGGTTGAGCAGATCCCCTACGATGTCCAGGCGGTCCGCCTCGAAGGGAAGATCCAGGGCAGCCTCTTCGAGACGGTGGCCGAGGGGGGGGCCACCCCCGCGGTGGCCATGGAGATCGCCGACATCTTCAGCTACGTGATCGACTTCCATAAGGAGCTGCGGGAGGGCGACAAGCTCCAGGTCCTGCTCGAGCGCCGCGCGCTGGACGGGGAGGGGGCGGGCTTCGGCCGCATCCTCGCCGCGAAGCTCACGGTGCGCGGCAAGGAGCACACAGCCTTCCATTACGGCGGAAGCGGGGACTACTACAGCGCCCAGGGGGAGACCCTGCGCCGCGCCTTCCTGCGGGCGCCCCTCCGCTACACCCGCGTCAGCTCCCGCTTCTCCCACGCCCGGTTCCATCCTATCCTCATGCGCACCCGGCCCCACTACGGGGTGGACTACGCCGCCCCCGCCGGCACCCCGGTGCACTCGGTGGCGGAGGGGGTGGTGGCCTGGGCGGGCCCGCGGGGGGAGGCGGGAAACACGATCCGGATCATCCATCCGGGCTGGTACGAGACTTCTTACTTCCACCTGTCGCGCTTCGCCGAGGGCATCCGCCCCGGGCGGAAGGTGCGCCAGGGGGAGGTGATCGGCTACGTTGGGGCCACGGGGTTGGCGACGGGCCCGCACCTGGACTACCGCATCGTCCATCGGGGCAGGCCGATCGATCCCCTGGCGGCGGAGCTTCCCTCGGGCTGGCCCTTGCTGGAGGAGAAGCGGGTCGAGTTCCGGCGGGCCGTCCAGGAGATGGAGGCGGGGTGGGCGAAGGCGCCCTTGCTGGAGGCGCCGGACGGGGAGGTGGCCTCGGCCTCCGCGGCGGAACGGCCTTTGTTCTGAGAGGGACCTCGCATGCTGATTCCCTACCAAGGAATACTACCCAAGGTGCATCCCACCGCGTGGCTCGCCGAGACGGCGGTGCTCATCGGGGATGTCGAGGTGGGTGAGGAGTCGAGCGTCTGGTACGGGTGCGTCCTCCGCGGCGACGTGATGCACGTCCGGGTGGGCAAGCACACCAACATCCAGGACGGCTCCATCCTTCACGTGGAGGGAGGCAAGTATCCCTGCATCGTGGGGGACAACGTCTCGGTGGGCCACATGGCCATCGTCCACGGTTGTGAAGTGGGGGACGGGGCCCTCATCGCCATGGGCGCCATCGTCCTCAACAATGTGAAGGTGGGGGAGGGCGCCGTGGTCGGGGCGGGGGCGGTGGTCCCCGAGGGGAAGGTCATCCCCCCCGGCACCCTCTGGGTGGGCACTCCGGCCAAGTACGTGCGCGACCTCCGCCCGGACGAGCGCGAGCGCTTCCGCATGACGGCCGTCCATTACAGCGAGCTCAAGGGCCGCTACCGGAGAGGCTAGCTGTGATTTCCCGCAAGATGGTTCACCCCCCTGACGGGGTCGGCTCTTCTCCCTCTCCCGCGGGGAGAGGGCCGGGGTGAGGGAGGGTTCAGCGGCGGGAGTGTTTTCCCCCTTCTTTCGGGGTCCCCAAAAATCTTCCGATTTTTGGGGTGGGCCCCATCCCCTCTCCCAAGATGAGAGGGGGGAGCGGCCCTGGCATCCGTGGCCTGAACAACATGCTGGGAAATGACAGCCAGCTTCCCCCGAGGTCCCCGGCGCTCCATGCACTCACCCCCCTCCCGCACCCCTGGACGGCCCCTGGCCGCCGTCGTCGATCTGGGCACCAATGCCGCCCGCCTCGCGATGGCCTCGCTGGGCCCTTCGGGGGAGCTCGTCCCCGAGGGCCGCTGGCGCGAGCTCATCCGGCTGGGCGAGGGGGTGGTGCGGACGGGGGTTCTCTCCGCCGAGGCGATGGAGCGGGGGGCCGCCACCCTGCGCCGCTTCGCCGCTCTCATCGCCGGGCGCAAGGTGGACACCCTCGACGCCGTGGGCACGAGCGCCCTCCGCGAGGCGGCGAACCGGGAGGAGTTCCTCGCCCGGGCCCGGGAGGCGGGCATCCCCCTCCGGGTGATTCCCGCGGCTGAAGAAGCCCGCCTCGCCCTGGCCGGGGTGTGGGCGGGCCTGGTCCCTCCTCCCGAGCGCGCGCTCGTCTTCGACATCGGCGGGGGGAGCTTGGAGCTCATCCTGGGGGAAGGGGGCCGGATACGCGGGGACGCGAGCCTCCGGGCCGGGGTGGTCTATCTGACCGAGCGCCACCTGCGAGACATGCCCACCCCGCCCGATCAGGTGGAGGCCTGCGCCCGGGCGGTCCGGGAGATGCTTCGGGAGGTCCGGCTCGATCCCCGGAGACCGGAGGGGACCCCCCTTGTGGGCTGCGGGGGGGTGGTCGCCCTGGCGGGCTTCATCGGGGCGGGCCGGCCGGGGGGCATCCAGGGGCGGATGCTCCGCCTGGGGGAGTTCGAGGGCTGGCTCCCCCGGTTCGCCGGGCTGGATTTCGCCGGGCGCAGGGCCCTGCCCGGGTTCGAGCCCGGCCGGGAGGATGTGGCCCTGGCGGGGCTGATCGTGGCCCTGGAGGTGCTCCGCTGGGCCGGTCGGGAGGCCTTCCAGGTTTCCACCGGAGGGGTGCGGGAGGGAAGGCTGCGGGAGCTTTTGATCGGGATCACGTAACTTATTGATTTGTAAATCATTTTGTCTGAATTTGCATCTTGCGCCGGCCTAACCGGCATTTGACAGACGGGCCACCCCCCCTTATATTTGGGCGGCTTATCGTTCCTCCGCGGGGATTTGATCGTCCCGGCGGGGGAATGGATCGTTGACCGGGAGGGAAAGCCATGGAGGGCAGCCTCCGGATTCCCCTGTCCCGGGTTCCCGACGAAGGCCTCGACCTCGACCTGGAGGTGGCGACCGGGGCCTTGGGGTTGGACGAGGGTTTCTGGCCCCCTCTCCGCGGGGTGAGGCTCACCGGGAGGCTGGAGCGCACGGGGCCCCAGGAGGCCGTCTTCCGGGGCCGGGCCACAGGGATTTTCCGGCTGCAGTGTTCGCTGGGGCTGGCCGAGTTCGATTTTCCCGTGGACGAGCCCGTGGTGGCTTTCTTTGCGCCGCGGCCCGAGGCGGCCCGCGGAGAAGACGAGGAGATCGAGCTGGGGGAGGGGGATCTCGAGACCGCCTATCTCGACGGCGAGGCGGTGGACTTGGTTTCTTCTCTGCGCGATCAGCTGGGCTTGGCCATTCCCCTCCAGCCCAAGTGCCCGGAGAAGTGTTTGGGGGAGTACCCCGGGATGTGCCGCCGCCTGGAGACGGGCGGGGACGTTGGCGGGGAGGAGGAGGTGGACCCGCGCTGGTCGGGTCTCAGGGAGTGGCGGAAGTCGTAAAGCGGACGTGGTATAGAAGCCGGAAATCGATCCGGGGGCGCCCGGTTCCAGCCTTGATTCCCTAGCAAGGACAACCAGGAGGTCTGTTTCGATGGGTTTGCCTAAGCGCCGTCATTCTCAGACGCGGGGGCGGAAGCGCCGGACGCACTACAAGGCGGCCACCCCCCCCAAGGCGGTCTGCGCCAATTGCGGCTCCGCCGTCCTCCCGCACCGGGTGTGCACGAACTGCGGGCACTACAAGGGCCGCAAGGTGCTGGAGGCCGCCGAGTCTTAGCCGAGAGACGGTATGAAGATCGCCGTTGACGCCATGGGAGGCGATTACGCCCCCGCCGCTGTCGTGGAAGGGGCCGTGCTCGCCTGGCGGGAATTCCGGGTCGAGTCCATCCTCGTCGGGATTCCCTCGCGCATCGAGGCCGAGCTCGCCCGGCTGGGGGCGCGCGATGTCCCCTTGGAGATCCGGGAAGCCCCCCAGCTCATCGAGATAGGGGAGTCCCCCGCCCGCGTCCTGAAGACCAAGCCCGACTCCTCCATCCGGGTGGCCCTTCGCCTCGTGAAGGAGGGCGGGGCGGCGGCGGTGTTCTCCGCGGGAGACACCGGGTGCGCCTTTGCCTCGGCGCTCTACGAGCTGCAGCGGCTGAAAGGGGTCATCCGCCCCGCGATCGCCGCCCTCATCCCCACCCTCAAGGGCTTCTCCGTCATGCTCGACGTGGGGGCCAACTTCAACCCCAAGCCCCAGCAGTTGTTCCAGTACGGGCTCATGGGGGCGGTGTACACCGAGGCGGTGCTCGGCAAGGAGCGCCCCACGGTGGGGCTGCTCAACGTGGGAGGCGAGGACACCAAGGGGACGGAGTCGCTCAAGGAGGCCCACCAGATTTTCCAGCGCAGCAACCTGAACTTCGTGGGCAACGTCGAGGGGAACACCATCTTCCAGGGGATCCCCGACGTCATCGTCTGCGACGGCTTCTCCGGAAACGTGGCCCTCAAGGTGAGCGAGAGCCTGAGCGAGATGTTCACCTCTCTGCTGCGGAACGAGGTCGAGCACTCCTGGCGGAGCAAGATCGGCTACATGTTCCTCCAGAACGGCATCAAGTCCATGCGCAGGCGCACGGACTACTCCGAGTACGGCGCCGCCCCGCTCCTGGGGCTGGGCGGCCTGTGCACCATCGGCCACGGCCGCAGCAGCGCCAAGGCGGTGAAGAACGGCATCCGCACCACCGCCAACATCGTGCGGCAGAACCTCAACGCCCGGATCCAGGCCGAGCTCGAGAGGCACGTCTCCGCCCAGCGCGGCGGCGAGGTCGGCTGGCGCCTGTGGAACCAGATTCGCACCGGCCTGTTCCACGGCTCCTCGCCCGATTCCCCGGGGAAGGCGGACTCCTAGGCCAACCCGGCCCGGCTCCCGCGCTCCCGCCCATACCGGAAGGGGACCATGACGCGCTCAGCCATCCTCGGGACGGGCTCCTATGTCCCGGACAAGATATTGTCGAACGCCGACCTCGAGAAGATGATCGACACCAGCGACCAGTGGATCCGGGAGCGCACCGGGATCCGCGAGCGCCGCGTGGCGGGGCGCGAAGCGGCCGCCTCCGACCTCGGCGCGCCCGCCGCCAGGAGCGCCCTCGAGGCGGCGCGGATGGCCCCCAAGGACGTCGACCTCATCATCTTCACCACCCTGACCCCCGACACCATGTGCCCGGCCGCGGGCTGCTGGCTCCAGGCCGCGATCGGCGCCCACCAGGCCGCCGCCTTCGACTTGAACGCGGCCTGCTCGGGCTTCATCTATGGCCTCCAGGCGGCGGACGCCTACATCCGCTCGGGGCTCATGAAGAACGTCCTGCTGGTGTCGGTGGACATCATGACGCGGGTGATCGACTGGTCGGACCGCGGCACCTGCGTCCTCTGGGGGGACGGCGCCGGGGCGGTGGTGCTGAGCGCGACGGACGAGCCCCGGCGCGGGGTGATCGACTCCCGCATCCGCAGCGACGGCCGCGAGGCCGAGCTCATCCTAATCGCGGGCAGCGGCTCGCGCCTGGCGCCCATCACCCCCCAGGCCGTGCAGAACCACGACCACACCCTGAAGATGAAGGGCCAGGGGACCTTCAAGACGGCCGTCCGCTGCTTCACCGACGTCTGCGCCGAGACGCTGGAGCGCAACGGCATGAAGGTGTCCGATGTGGACGTCTTCATCCCCCACCAGGCGAACCTGCGCATCATCGAGGCGGTGGCCAAGCGGCTCCGGCTCTCGATGGATCGCGTCATCGTCACGATCGACAAGTATGGTAACATGTCCTCCGCCACCATCCCCGTGGCCCTGGACGAGTGGGTCCGGGAAGGAAAAATCCGCCGCGGCGATCACGTGCTCATGGCCGCGTTCGGCGGAGGGCTCACCTGGGGGGCGGCCCTGGTCGAATGGTAGGCGCGGCCATCACCGAAGGCTTCTCGGATCAACCGCTCGACGAACGCCCGTTGATTCGTTCTGGGGGATGCGCCCGGATGGCGCGTCCCCCGCGGGGGCAGGGTCCGGACCATGGCTGAGACGAACTCCGGCAAAGGGGCCCGCATCGCTTTTCTCTTCCCGGGCCAGGGTTCCCAGTACTTGGGGATGGGGAAGAACTTCTGCGAGAGCTTCCCCCTGGCCCGCGAGATCTACGAGCGCGCCTCTCGCATCCTCGGGTGGGACGTCGCCGCGATGAGCTTCGAGGGGCCGAGAGAGAAGCTCACCCAGACGCAACACACCCAGCCCGCCATCCTGGTCCACAGCCACGTCGCCTGCCGGCTCCTGGAGGAAAAGGGCATCCGGCCCGCCATCGCCCTGGGGCACAGCCTGGGATAGTACTCCGCCCTCGTGGCCGCCGGCGCGGTGGACTTCGAGACC
>JBBTDR010000565.1:0-7972 GCA_038042665.1 Nitrospinota bacterium | reverse complement strand
TCTAGGGCGAGGCCGGGGTCGGCAAGAC
Organism: Nitrospinota bacterium; assembly: GCA_038042665.1. Classification (GTDB taxonomy): domain Bacteria; phylum UBA8248; class UBA8248; order UBA8248; family UBA8248; genus 2-12-FULL-69-37. The sequence continues at coordinate 7,944 of JBBTDR010000565.1, read as the reverse complement.
CGAGCTCGCGAAGGTGCTCGCGGGCGCCCTCGACACCGAGCTCATCCGCCTCCAGTGCTACGAGGGGCTCGACTCGAACTCGGCCCTCTACGAGTGGAACTACGCCAAGCAGCTCCTCCACATCAAGATGGAGGAGGGCCGCGAGGGCGACTCCAAGAAGATCGAGCGCGACATCTTCAGCTCCGACTACCTCATCGAGCGGCCCCTGCTGCGCGCCCTCGTGCGCTCGAAGGACCGCCCGGCCGTCCTGCTGATCGACGAGATCGACCGCTCCGACGAGGAGTTCGAGGCCTTCCTGCTCGAGATCCTCTCCGACTTCCAGATCACCATCCCCGAGATGGGCACCGTGAAGGCCGGGCGGCGGCCCGTGGTGGTCCTCACCTCGAACCGCACCCGCGAGATCCACGACGCCCTCAAGCGCCGCTGCCTCTACCTCTGGGTGGACTACCCCTCCTTCGAGAAGGAGGTGGAGATCATCCTCACCAAGGTGCCCAGCGCCTCCCGGCGGCTGGCCGAGCAGATCACCCGCTTCATGGGCCAGGCCCGCACCATGGACTTCTACAAGCGCCCGGGCGTCGCCGAGACGCTCGACTGGGCCCAGGCCCTGCTGGCGCTCCAGCGCGAGCAGCTCGACGCGCAGTCCGTGCGCGAGACCCTCGGCTGCATCCTGAAGTACCAGGACGACATCAAGCGGGTCGAGGAGAACGGCCTGGACCGCCTCGTGGCCTCCGCCCGGATCTCTCCCGAGGTGTGACGGCGCGGGGAGCCCTCCCATGGTGATGCGTCCCATCGTCGGCGGCACCGTCCAGCGGCGCCGCATCCGCGTGCCGGGCAGGGGCCTCGAGGGCGAGGTCATCGGCTTCTGCCGCACCCTGCGCCGGGCGGGCCTGAAGATCACCTCCGGGCGGATCATCGACCTCTTCCGCTGCCTCGACCTCCTCGACATCACCGACATCGAGAACCTCTACGTCGCCGGCAAGTCGAACCTCGTCTCGAGCCAGGAGGAGCAGGCGCTCTACGACGCCGTCTTCCGCCAATACTGGTTCGACGAGCGGGGGAGCCGCGCCGAGGCCGACGACGGCGTCGAGACCGACTCCCAGCTGGGCGACGAGGGCGAGGGGGCCGACTCCGAGCGGGGCGGCCGGCCCGCCGAGGAGGGCGACGCCGACGCCCAGGGCAAGGACCGGCCCGGCATGCCCTCGGACGAGGACAGCGACGCGGGCGCCGAGCCCGGCGAGCCCGGCGACGAGGAGGAGGGCATCCCCTCCTACAGCCCGGCCGAGGTGCTCTCCAGCAAGGACTTCTCCACCTTCGAGGCCGACCAGGTGGCCGAGCTCCGGCGCATCATCGCCAAGCTCGTGCCCAAGCTCGCGACCAAGATCAGCCGCCGCAAGCGCACCGACAACCGCTCCCCCGAGGTGGACCTCAGGCGCAGCGTCAAGAGGAGCATCCGCACGGGGGGCGAGGTGCTCCGCCTCTACCGGCGGCGGCGGCGCATCCAGAAGACCCAGATCATCCTGCTCTGCGACGTCTCGGGCTCGATGGACAGCTACAGCCAGTTCCTCATCCAGTTCCTCTACAGCCTCCAGAACGAGATCAAGTCGCTCCGGACCTTCGTCTTCAGCACCCGCCTCACCGACGCCACCCCCTACCTGCGCCACAAGGACGTGAGCCAGGCCCTGCGGCGCCTCTCCCAGGAGGTGCACGACTGGAGCGGGGGGACCCAGATCGGCAACTGCATCAAGACGTTCAACTTCCAGTACGGCCGCACCATCCTCACCAGCCGCACCATCGTCATCATCATCTCCGACGGCTGGGACCGCGGCGACACCGACGTCCTCGCCGAGGAGATGGACCGGCTGCGCCGCAAGTGCCACCGCCTCATCTGGCTCAACCCCCTGCTCGGGAGCCCCGGCTACCGGCCCATCGACCGGGGCATGCGGACGGCTCTCCCCTACTGCGACGAGTTCATGCCGGCCCACAATCTCGACAGCTTGGTCGAGATGACGGACAAGATCGCCCGCCTCTAGCCGTGAAATCTCGGCACGTTGCTCCCGGGGCGGATGCCCGGCGGGGGAGGGCGAGTGGTCCTGGCATTTGCGGCCCGAACAACGTGCTGGGATTCCACGGCGAGGGGTGATGCGATCCGGTCATTCGGCATTTTTGTCATTCCGAGCGAAGCGAGGAATCCGCTTTTGCTGGAGAAGCAGGTTCCCCGGCCGCTATTTCCGGGCGGTGGCGGGCACCGCCCCCCAAGCGGCTTGCCGCTTGGGGTGGGCCCCCTCGGAATGACATCGGAGGGGGCGCTAGCTGTGGCGTCTCAACAGGTTGTTCGTTGGGCGGCCGCCCAGCGGCGGCCCGGCAGCGCGCGGGCGCCGGCGGCCCTAGGGTGAGCGCATGGCCAAGCTCTTGATCTTCACCGCGGACGACGGATTCGCCGAGGCCCTGGGGCGGGCCCTCAGGCGGGAGGGCCACTTCTGCAAAGTGGTCGAGGACGAGGTGACGGCCCTCCAGGAGCTCCGCCTCCGGGGCCTCTCCCTCGTCCTCTTGGACGACGCCCCGGCCCTCCCCCCGGCCAAGAGCCTGCGGGAGTGGACGACGCTCCCCGTCCTCCTCCTGGCCGACCCCTCCCGCCTCACCCAGCTGCCCATCCCCCTGGAGGCGGACGACATCCTGGTGAAGCCGATCCGCGAGGAGGAGCTCCTCTTCCGGGTCCGCAACCTCTGCGGCGCGCGCCCGGCCGAGGCCCCCGCCGAAGGAGGGGCGGCCGCGCGCTCCCGGGGCCTCAACCTGGACGAGGAGCGCTACGAGATCCGCCTGGACGGGGAGCTCATCGACCTCACCTTCCGGGAGTTCGAGCTCCTCAAGCACCTCATGCACAACCCCGGGCGCGTCTTCGACCGCGATCAGCTCCTGAACCTCGTCTGGGGGGTGGACTACATCGGCGGCCCCCGCACGGTGGACGTCCACATCCGGCGCATCCGCTCGAAGACGGAGACCGGCGGGCGCAGCTTCATCACGACCATCCGGGGGGTGGGCTACAAGTTCATCGGCGAGATGGGCTAGCCCCTCCCCCGGGCGGTTTTAATCCGTCCGAAACGCCTGCGTAATTTCCCCGAAACATCCCGTGCCTAGCATCGCCTCCGTCATGGCAGCGGGGCGAGCACCCCCCACCCAACCATTTTGCAAATCACACCGGAGGGAGACCCATGCGAGCACTTTCCTGGGCGGCCTTGGCGTTGACCGCGGCGGCGGCCGCGGGGCAGGCCGGGCCGGCTTGGGCCCAAGACGCCGCGGCGCTCAAAAAGACCCTGGATGCGCTCCAGGCCAGCGTGGGCGATCTCAAGGTGGCCGCCGACACCGTCTGGGTCATGGTCACCGCGTTCCTGGTCTTCTGGATGAACGCGGGCTTCGCGATGGTGGAAACGGGCCTGTGCCGCTCCAAGAACGCCGTCGCCGTCCTCTACAAGAACTTCGCCGTCTTCGCCGCCTCCTCGCTGGCCTTCTGGGCGATCGGCTTCGCCCTCATGTTCGGCAACGGGAATCCCTTCGTGGGGCTCGCCGGCTGGTTCCTCGAGGGGGCCGACAACAGCCCCGCCATGGCCGAGGCCTACAAGGGCATCTTCACCGCCCTGAACTGGACGGGCGTGCCCCTCTACGCGAAGTTCTTCTTCCAGCTCGTCTTCGCCGGGACGGCGGCCACCATCGTCTCGGGCTGCGTGGCCGAGCGCACCCACTTCTCCGCCTTCATGTGGTTCACCGTCCTGCTGACCGGCATCCTCTACCCCATCGTGGGCCACTGGATCTGGGGCGGGGGCTGGCTGGCGGCCATGGGCTTCCTGGACTTCGCCGGCTCGACGGTGGTGCACTCGGTGGGGGGCTGGGCGGGCCTGACGGGCATCCTCGTCGTGGGGCCGCGCCTGGGCAAGTACGGGCCGGGCGGGAAGGTGAACCCCTTCCCCGGCCACCAGATGGGCTACGTCACGCTGGGCGGCATCATCCTCTGGCTCGGCTGGTTCGGCTTCAACCCGGGCAGCACCATGGCCGCCAGCGCCGGCGACATCGCCCGGATCGCCCTGACCACGAACCTGGCCGCCGCGTCCGGGCTCATCGCCTCAAGCGTCGGGTCGCGCTACCTCTTCGGGAAGGCCGACCTCTCGATGAGCGTGAACGGCGCCCTGGCCGGGCTGGTGGCCATCACCGCCCCCTGCGCCTTCGTCACCCCGCTGGCCTCGGTCGTCATCGGCGCCATCGGGGGCGTGCTGGTGTGCTTCGCGGTGCCCTTCTTCGACAAGATGAAGATCGACGACCCGGTCGGCGCACTCTCCGTCCACCTCGTCAACGGCATCTTCGGCACCCTGTGCGTGGGCATCTTCGCCAACCCGGCCTTCACCCCCGAGAAGGCGGCCGGCCTCCTCTGGGGCGGAGGCCCGAAGCTCCTCCTCACGCAGCTCGCCGGGGTGGCGGGGGTGGCCGTCTTCGCCTTCGCCGGCTGCCTGATTCTGTGGTACATTATCGACGCGATCATCGGGATGCGGGTGAGCCCCGAGGCCGAGGTCAGCGGGCTCGACCTCTCCGAGCACGGCATGGAGGCCTACCCCGCCGACAAGTAGGATCCAGAGGAGCGGGACGCCCCGCCCCCCGCCCGGGGGACGGGGCATGGGGCCTGAGGCGAGGGGGTTCCCATCCGGGGCCCCCTCGCTTGGCGCTCAAGGCGCGCCGCGGCCGCACCGGCGGAGACCCACGTGAACGAGCCCCTGGAGAACCGCGACAAGGAGTTCGTCCTCAACCAGGCGCGCGAGCTCGACGTGCGCTTCATCCGCATGTGGTTCACCGACATCCTGGGCTTCCTCAAGAGCTTCGCCATCACCAGCGGGGAGCTCGAGACCGCCCTCTACGAGGGCCACCTCTTCGACGGCTCCGCCATCGAGGGCTTCGCCCGCATCGAGGAGAGCGACATGTTCGCCCTCCCCGACCCGACCACCTTCTGCGTCCTCCCCTGGCGGCCCAAGGAAGGCGGCGCCGTGGCCCGGATGTTCTGCGACATCCTCCAGCCGGACGGCTCCCCCTGCCTGGGCGACCCGCGCTACGTGCTCCGCCGCACCCTCGAGGCCGCCGCCGCCAAGGGCTACACCTTCTACGTGGGCCTGGAGTTCGAGCACTACTACTTCCAGTCGAGCGAGCCGCCCCTCAAGAAGCTCGACCGGGGCACCTACTTCGACCTCACCCCCCTCGACCTGGCCAGCGACATGCGGCGCGACACTGTCCTCACCCTCGAGGCCATGGGCATCGGCGTCGAGTACAGCCACCACGAAGCGGGGCCCAGCCAGCACGAGATCGACCTGCGCTACGGCGACGCCCTCACCATGGCCGACAACGCCATGACCTACCGGCTCGTCGTGAAGGAGGTGGCCCTGCGGCACGGCATCTACGCCACCTTCATGCCCAAGCCCCTGCCCGACGCCAACGGGAGCGGCATGCACACCCACCTCTCCCTCTTCCAGGGGCGGGAGAACCTCTTCCACGACCCCAAGGCCCCGGACGGCCTCTCGCGGGAGTGCCTCTCCTTCATCGCCGGGCTCCTGCGGCACGCGCCCGAGATCACCCTCGTGCTCAACCAGTGGGTGAACAGCTACAAGCGCCTCGTGCCCGGCTACGAGGCCCCGGTCTACCTCTCCTGGGCCCACAAGAACCGCAGCGACCTCATCCGCATCCCCACCAACCGCAAGGGGCGCACCCTGGACACCCGGATCGAGCTGCGCTCGCCCGACCCGGCCTGCAACCCCTACCTTGCCTTCGCCTGCATGCTGGCGGCGGGGATGGAGGGCATCGAGAAGGGCTACCCGCCGGTGCCCCCGGTGGAGGAGAACGTCTTCCGGCTCAGCGCCGACGAGCGCGCCAAGCGGGGCATCCTGGCCCTGCCCGGGGACTTGAACGAGGCCATCAAGCTGGCGGAGGGGAGCGGGCTGCTGCGCCAGGTCTTCGGGGAGCCGCTCTTCGGCAAGTTCATCGAGAACAAGAAGCTCGAGTGGGAGCGCTACCGCGCCCATGTCACCGACTACGAGCTCTCGGCCTACCTGCCGGTGCTGTAGCTGCGAAATCCCAACAGGTTGTTCGCTGGCGGATGCCCGGCGGGGAAACGGCACCCGCGCGGCCCCGGTTCCCCCTCCCGCCGCGCATATCTTGCTGTGGGCGGACCTCCACCCCCCCCATCCCCCCCTTGGTTAAGGGGGGGCCAGGGGGGGTTGGTCCTTTGGGGGGAAGGAAGGATCAATGCTCTCCCGCCCCGGCCCTTTCCACCGCGGCAGATTCGCCGCGGGACGGAGGGGGAGGGAGAGCGGCCCCGGCATCCGCGGCGCGGGCAACCTGATTGGATGATATAGCTCGCCCGCGGCCCTACCCGAAGAAGAGCTCGGCCACCTGGTAGAAATCCCCGCGGAGCTCGTTCACCACCCCGTTCACCTCGCTCAGGGGGATGGTCACGATGTCGAGCCCCCGGAGCGCCCCCATCACCCCCCAGACGCCCTCGTGGGCGAGCTCGGCGGCCCGCACCCCCAGGCGGGTGGCCAGCACCCGGTCGAAGGGCACGGGGGAGCCCCCGCGCTGGATGTGGCCGAGGATGACGGCCCGGGTCTCCTTGCCCAGGCGCTTGTGGATCTCCTGGGCGAGCCACTCCCCGACGCCCCCGAGCTGGACGTGGCCGAACTCGTCCACCTCCTTGCTGCGGGTGATGAACTTGTCGAAGCCCTTGGGCTTGGCCCCCTCGGCCACCACCACGCAGGCGAAGTGGCGGCCCCGGGCGAAGCGTGCCCGGAGGATGGCGGCCACCTCGTCGAGGTCGAAGGGCCTCTCGGGCACGAGGATGAGGTCGGCCCCGCCCGCGATGCCCGCGTAGGTGGCCAGCCAGCCGGAGTGCCGGCCCATGGCCTCGAGGACGATGATGCGGTCGTGGGCCTCGGCGGTGGTGCGGAGCCGGTCCATGGCGTCCACGATGACCCCGACGGCGGTGTGGAAGCCGAAGGAGTAGTCGGTCCGGCCGATGTCGTTGTCGATGGTCTTGGGGACGCTGATGACCTTGAGGCCCTCCTGGCGGACGGCCTCGGCCACGGCCAGGGTGTCGTCCCCCCCGACGGCGATGAGGCCGTCGAGGCCGGCCTCGTGCCAGGTCTGCTTGAGCCGGGCCAAGAGGCCGGGGTCACTGGCCGGGTTGGCGCGCGAGCTGCCCAGGATGGTGCCGCCCAGGGTGTGGATGCCGGCGACCATGGCGGGGGTGATCTCGCAGAAGTCGCCGTCGAGGAAGCCGCGCCAGCCCCGGCGGACCCCGATGGTCTGGGTGCCGCGGTTGACGTTCACGACGGTGACGGCGCGGATGACGCAATTCAGGCCGGGGCAGTCCCCCCCGCCGGTCAAGACTCCCAGCTTCATCGTGGCTAACCTGCCTCTCTGTCATGAATACGGCGGCATTTCGGATCTCTTCGCCTTGAAGAGACCCCATTCCCCTGCCTGACTATCCTCGCCCGGCGCCCCCCGCGGTTCAAGCCGCTCACGGCTTCGGAGAGGGGCCGCAGACCTCGTCCACCCAGTCTAGGTAGCTCTCCCGCCCCCGGTCGAGCGTCAGGGCGATGGTCTCGGGGACGGCGTAGCTGTGGAGCCGCCCCACCCGGTCCGAGAGGGCGTCGAGCCGCGCGGCGGTGGTCTTGATGAGGAGGAGGCTCTCGGGCTCGTCCCGCACCTCGCCCTTCCAGCGGTAGATGCTCCGCACCCTGGGCACGATGTTCACGCAGGCGGCCAGGCCCTCCCCGACCAGCGCCCGGGCGATGCGCGCCCCCTCCTCCTCCGAACCCGCCGTCACCAGCACCAGCCGGTACCCTCCGCCGTCCCTCACCTCGGCCCCTCCCTGCCGTCCCCCCCGGGTTTCCCCATATTTTCGGTTGCCGACCCCCC
>JBBTDR010000564.1:0-10237 GCA_038042665.1 Nitrospinota bacterium | reverse complement strand
GCGTTGAAAGAGCCCGAGTAGTAGCGCGCCATCAGGACCATCGCCTTGACCCCGGCCGCGTCCATGAGGCTCACGAGCTCCTCGGCCGACATGTCGCCGTTGAGGTGGCCGTGCGCGTCAATGATGGGCATGGTATCGGCGGTCACGGGATCGGTCGGCGGGGCGTTTTGCGCGGAAGAGGCAAAGGGAAGCGCCGTCAGGAAGAGGCAAAGCCACATTGCCCATGACGGGCGAAAAGCGGGCATGGACGGCTCCTCGGGAAGAAAGCGCCAATTCCCAGGCCGGGTGTCCGCGTGCGAGGAGATTCTACCAGATTCCTTCGCGAAGGGTTGGAGGGGCTATGCTCTCCCCGGCCGCAGCAGCCTCCCGTAGAAGAAGGCGCTCCCCGCGCCCGCCGCGAGGGCGAGGGCGCCCAGGCCCTCCAGGTCCACCCAGGCGATGACCAGCCCGCCCAGGGCGGCCCCCAGCATCTGGCCGAGTTGGTTGCTCGTGGCGTAGCAGCCGAGGATGGAGCCGCGCGAGCGGGGGGCGAGGATGAGCAAGCTGTCCATCACCGCCGGGCGGCTCAGCTGGCTCGCCAGGCTGTAGAGGAAGCCCGCCGCCACCGAGAGGGCCAGGGGGGGGAGGAGGGAGAACTGGGCGGCGACGAGGGCGCCCTGGAGGAGGGCCAGCAGGCGGAGGGCGTGGAACTTCCAGGAGCGCTCGGCGAGCATCCCTCCCGTCAGCCCACCGATGACGGTGCCGGCGGACATGGCGGAGAGGAGCCCGGCGACCGAGGAGAGGGAGAGCCCGTAGCGCCGCAGGAAGAGGATCGAGATGTAGGTGAGGAAGGTGGAGATCACGATCCGCTCGAAGACGTTCGCGGCGATGAGGTGCCAGGGGGAGCGCAGCCGCATCCAGGCGAAGCTGCCCAGGTAGCTCGCGGGCTGGGCCGGCCGGGGCGCCGGGGGGAACACCCGCAGCACGAGGAGGATGGCGAAGATCGCGGCCCCGGCCACCAGGAGGAAGCCCCACCGCCACCCGGCCTGGCCGGTCAGGTAGGCGATGAAGGGCAGCCCGGCGAGGAGGCTGGCCGAGATGCCCGCGCCCGCGAAGGCCATCGCGTTTCCCCGCGCGCGGGCGGAGAAGCGGTCGCCGATCGAGGCGATGCAGGTGGGCGGGATGCAGCCGCAGAAGGCCCCGGCCAGGAGGCGGCAGGCCGCGAGGGCGGGGTAGCTTGAGACCCCCGCGGTGGCCAGGTTGGAGAGGCAGAGCCCCGCCAGCCCGATGAGGAGGACGGGCTTGCGCCCGTAGCGGTCGGAGAGGGGGCCCACGAGGGGGGCGGCGACGCCCCAGGCGACGAAGACCAGGGCGGCCGCCTGGCCCATCGCGGGTACGGAGGCCCCCAGATCGCGCCCCATCGCGTCGAGCATGGGGCCGAGCATGAGGGCGCTGGTGTTGGCGCTGAAGATGGAGAGGAAGCAGCCCGCGATGAAGGGCCACCCTTCCCGCAGGGAGAGGGCCTGGGGTCTCGCCTCGGCCGGGTCCATGCGCCTCTCGCCTACTCCCTCCCGGGCTGGAAGATGGCGACGAGCCGCACGTCCTCCTGGCCGGTGCAGACGTTGCAGTGGCGGGTTCCCTTGGGCATGAAGATGAACTGCCCTTTCTGGTAGGGGATGGAGCCGCCCTCGATGTCGTAGCGGCCCTCGCCCTGGACGACGAAGATGACCTCGTCCTCCTCGTGGTGGTGCCAGTCGTGGGTCTGGCCCGGCCGGACGAGGGAGTCGTACACCGTCACGTCGGTGCCCTCGTTCTTCTTCGAGACGATGCACTTGTGGGAGGCCCCGCCCGCCATGCCCTCGGAGGGGAGCTCTTCGGGGCGGATGAGGCGGGCGCGGCGCTGGGTCGCGGGCATGGGAGCTCCTTTCGGCTTCGCGGAAAGCGGGCTATCCTTCCGGGACCATTCGGACCGGGGAGGCTTCGGACATGTACATTACGATGAACCGCTTTCAGATCAAAGAGGGCAGGGGGGCCGAGTTCGAGGAGATCTGGCGGACCCGCGAATCCTACCTCCAGGAAGTGCCCGGCTTCGTCGCCTTCCACTTCCTCCGGGGCCAGGAGGGGGAGTACATCAGCCACACCCTCTGGGAGAGCAAGGAGGCCTTCGACAACTGGGTGGGGAGCGAGGCCTTCCACAAGGCCCACGCCCGGGCGGGCCAGACCCCGAAGGACCTCTTCGGCGGCCCCGCGAGGCTCTCCTTCTACGAGGTGGTGCTCGCCCAGTCGAAGGAATGAGGCCTAGAGCTCGATCCGCTGGCCGTCCCGGGCCGCCTCGAAGGGGAGCTTCCCCTCGGCGAGGCGGCGGAGGGTGGTCTCCCCCATGTGGGTGAGGAGGGTGCGGCGCGCCGTCAGGCGGTGCTTCTCGCGCTCGAGGTCCTCGGCCGAGGTGTGGTACCTGAGCTGGAAGCCCGCGGTGAAGCACTCCACGATGAAGAGGTCGGCGTCCCGGGCCAGCTCCACCAGCGCGCCGTCCCACTGGGTGTCCCCGCTCCAGCCGATGGTGCGGCCCCGCCAGGCGATGCGGTAGCCGTAGGGGATCTCCTCGCGCTGGTGCACCACCTTGCGGGGGGTGATCCGCAGCCCGCAGACCTCGCTCTCCTCCCCCTCCGGAAGCTCGCGGTACCGCACCTCGAAGCGCCGCCCCATGTGCTCCAGCGTGTCGCGGTAGGCCAGGCGGAAGAGGGCCTCGCACTTCGCCTCGGTGCCCGGCGGCCCCGCCACCACCAGCGGGCGGTCGCGCTTGGTGCGGAACTGGCTGTCGAGGAAGACGAAGGGCATGCCGAGGACATGGTCGCCGTGCAGGTGGCTGAGGAGGATGAGGTCGAGCCGCCCCATGTCGAAGCCCATGCCCATCAGCATGGGGACGGCGGTGGGCCCGCAGTCCATGAGGACGGCGCGGGCCCCGCCCCCCGGATCGCCCAGGGGCTCGAGGAGATAGCTGCTGTAGGGGCGCCCCGCGGTCGCGAAGGCGTCGCCGGAGCCCAGGACGGTGAGTGCGAGTTCGGGGCGGCTCACGGAGCTCCTTTTTCCGGGCTGGGAGAAGTGCGCCCGCCGCCGCGCCCCGCCAAGAAGGGGCTCAGTCGGTCGGGATCAAGTCCTCGGCCTTGACGAGCGCGTCGTCCATCTCTTCGAGGATCTCCTCTACGGCGGTGAGAGAGAGATCCAGTTTTTTTACCACCTCCCGGTCGAGGACGGCCACCTCCGGGTCCCCCCCGCTCCCGAAGCCCACCGCGCGCACCAGCACGTCCGCCGTGTGGACGACGGCGGTGGCCTCGATGGCCTCGCGCGCGACCATGGGCCGGTGGTGGTAGATGATGGGCGCCCGCAGGGAGGCGGGGAGGTTCCACTTGTCGCAGAGCCACTCGGCGATCCGGGTGTGGTCGAAGCCCAGCACCTCGTGCTCGGCCTCGATGAAGGATATCCCGCCTTGGATCACCTTCTGGTTGATCTCCTCGAAGTAGTCCGGGCACTCCACCTTGAGCACCACCTTGCCGATGTCGTGGATGAGTCCGGCCACCTGCACCTCCTCCGGGTCCTTGAGCCCGAGCCGCCGGGCGATCACCCCCGAGGTGACCGAGACGCCGAGGGAGTGCATCCAGAGGCCGAGCATCTCCCCCGCCATGACGTCGAACACCGAGGCGGTGAGGACGAGCCCCTTGACCGCGTTGAAGCCGAGCAGCACCAGGGCGTGGGTGACGGTGCCGATCTTGCCCGGGAAGCCGAAGAAGGCGGAGTTGACCAGCCGGAGCACCTTGGCCGAGAGCACCTGGTCGGCCTGGATCATCCCGCCCACCTGGGCGGTGCTGATGTTGGCGCTCTCCACCATGTACGAGAGCTTCTCCACCACCCCGGGGAGGGTGGGGAGGTTGTCCAGGTTCTCGATCTTGCGGCGGAAGACGGCTTGATCGACGGGCAAGGCGGCGGGCTCCTAGGCGTTGGGGGGCGGCCCATCCGCCGCTCCGCCCGCCTCCGGCGCGCCCCGGGGCGCGGCCGGCGCCCCGCCCGCCATGCGCGCGTAGCGCTTGCGGATGTGCTTTTGGACCACCACCTTGAGGGCCGCCATCAGCTTGTTGTCGATGGCCCGCTGGAAGCGGCGATCCACGTCGGCCAGCTCCCCCTCGAGCGTCTTGGGGGCCTTGCCGTCGTCGATGGGGTTGCCCTCGACGGTGACGTGGGTGATGTCCGTCCGCTGGAGGCGCGCGAGCAGGGTCTCGGACAGCACGGTGCCCTTCGCGCACAGCGCCTGCCCGTTCGGGGCTTCGATGGGGCGGGCGGTCACCATGCCCGGCGCCGCCTGTGCCAGCTTGATGCGTTGCATTCCTAGGGTTTCTCCCGCCAGGGGGCCGTCGCCGTCCCCTTTCGTTGGTTCTTCGGGTGCCTGGGAAAATTCCTTCCAGGAGAAAAAGTGTCCCAGGGAGCCCCCGGTGTCAAGGCTCCCTCCGGTGGCCGCGAAGCCCGGCGGGGGGCGGAAGGCCCCGCCTTGCTTGCCGAATCCCTGGGTGCTACCTTAGAAGGGTTGCGGGGGCTTGAATTTAAGGGTTTTCCGACGATGGCCGCCCCGCCGCCCTTTCCGATGGGGTTACTCCGATGCGCGTGTTTTGGGCGCCGCTCCTGCTCGGCGCCTGGATTGTCCTCCACGCCGCGACGGCCTCACCCGCCGGCGCCCAGGGCGTCTCCCCCGGGCAGGGGGGAGGAGGGGGCATCGAGCGGCGGGCCGAGGGGTACGACACCCCGAACCTGGGGCGCTCGAAGTTCCTCGGCTGGATCCGGCGGGACATCACCGACCGCATCCCGGGCGAGGAGACCCTCTTCAAGCAGTACGCCGACGAGTGGGGGTTCCAGTTCGAGACGGTGTCCATCAACGGGGTCGTCTTCGCCATCAATATCGACGTGGACGGCAAGTATCCCTTCGACATCACCCTCATGGACACCGACTGTGACGGTATCTTCGAGACGAAGGCCGAGGAGAAGCCGGGGCAGCGGCTCGACCTCCCGATTCCGGAGTGCGTGTTCCGGCCCTTGGCCGCGGAGCGCCGCTAGGAGAACGGAGAACCGCCTCCTGCCGCCGGAGAAGACGATCATGGCTTTGTCCCGTGCCAGCCGGCTGGCCATCGCGCTCTCGTGGTTTCTCGCCGCCGGCCCGGCGCTGGCCGCCGAGGAGGGTGCTCTCCTCCGCGAGGTCCAGGTGCGGGGGGTAGTGGTGGACTCCCGCAACCAGCAGCCCGTGGTCCTCCTGGAGGACAAGAAGGGCGGGATGGTCCTCCCCATCTGGGTCGGGCCGGCCGAGGCCCAGGCCATCGTGATGGAGCTGAACAAGGCCACCCCCCCCCGGCCGATGAGCCACGACCTGATGCGGAACCTCGTCGCCGGGCTGAGGGGCGAGGTGGTCCGGGTCGTCATCACCGAGCTCAAGAGCGGCACCTTCTTCGCCTCGATCGACCTCAAGGGCCCTGAGCGGAGCTTCACTCTGGACAGCCGGCCCTCGGACGCCATCGCCCTCGCCCTGCGGGTGAAGGCGCCCATCTTTGCCAAGCGCGAGGTCATGGGCTCCGCGCTGCCCGTGGGGGATGAGCCCCGGGCCACCCACCGCAACCGGCTCGGCGTGGTGCTCCAGGCCATGACCCCCGGGCTGGCCAAGTTCTTCGGGGCCGGGAAGGCGGAGGGACTCCTCGTCTCCCAGGTGGACGAAGGGGCGCCCGCCGCCCGCGCGGGCCTGCGGCGCGGGGACGTCATCCTCCAGGCCGGGGGCCAGGCGGTCTCCACCCCGGAGGCGTTCGAGGAGATCTTCCTGAAGAGCGGGAGCGCGCTGGCCCTCGCCGTCCGGCGCGGCGGCGGGGAGGGAGAGGCTCAGCAGGTGCGGGTCGAGTTCCCCCCCGATTCCGGGAGCGCCCCGAAGCCGTGAACATCCTGTTCGTGTGCACCGGCAACATGAACCGCTCGCCGATGGCCGAGGCCCTCATGCGGAAGCTCCTCTCCCGCGAAGGGCGCAAGGACATCCAGGTGCAATCGGCGGGCACCCACGCCTTCGTCGGGAGCCAGTGCCCCGCCGAGGCCATCCAGGTGGCCGAGATGGCGGGGGTGGACCTGAACCGCCACCGCTCCCGCTCCCTCACCCGCGACCTGGTGGACTGGGCCAGCCGCATCGTCATCATGGGCCCCGAGCACCGCGACTTCATCGAGATGAACTTCCCCGACGCCCTGCTCAAGGTGGATGAGATGGCCGCCTTCAGGCCGGGCGGCAAGCCGGGCGACACCATGAAGGACCCCCAGGGGCAGTCGGCCTTTTTCTACCGGCAGTACTTCGGGGAGTTGACCCAGGCGGTCCAGGGCCTCCTCGCCCACCTGCGCAACGGCCGCGCCTGAGGGCGGGGAACCCTCGGTGCCAAGGCTGACCGCCGGGGCGGGGGACGCCCTCGTGGTGGTGGACCTCCAGGTGGACTTCTGCCCGGGCGGCGCCCTGGCGGTGCCCTGGGGGGATGAGGTGGTGGCGCCGGTGAACCGGCTTCTGGCCCTCCCCGGCTGGTTCCGGGTGGCCACCCGGGACTGGCACCCCCCCGGCCACGTCTCCTTCAAGGCCCAAGGCGGCCTCTGGCCCCCCCCCTGCGTGGCGGGCGCCCCGGGCGCGGAGTGCCACCCCGGCATGGACGCCTCCAAGGTGGACCTCGTCGTCTCCAAGGCCACCCGCCGGGACGCCGACGCCTACTCGGGCTTCCAGGGCACCACGCTCGCGGCCGAGCTGAAGCGCCGGGGGGCGGGGCGGCTCTTCGTCTGCGGCCTCGCGACCGACTATTGCGTGCGGGCCACCGCCCTCGACGGGCGGCGGGAGGGCCTCGAGGTGGTGGTCGTCGAGGACGCCGTGCGCGCGGTGGACGTCCAGCCCGGCGACGGGGAGCGCGCCCTGCGCGAGATGCGCGGGGCGGGCTGCGTCATGGCCCGCTCCGGGGACATCGCCGCCCAGACATAGGGCGCACAGCTCGGCAAGGAGGACTCCCGTGGCCCTCGTCCGCGTCCAGGTCCCCGCCAGCACCACCAACCTCGGCCCGGGGTTCGACGCCCTAGGCGTCGCGCTCAGGCTCTACAACCGGGTCGAGCTGGACGAGCTGCCCTGGGGCATCTCCATCCACGTCGAGGGGGAGGGCCGCGACACCATCGCCCGCGACGAGTCGAACATCTGCCTCCAGGCCGTGAAGCGGGTGTACGAGAAGGCGGGCCGCCCCTTCCGGGGGCTGTGGATGAAGCAGCGGAACCACATCCCCCTCGCCCGCGGGCTGGGGAGCAGTTCCGCCGCCCTGGTGGGCGGGATCGTGGGGGCGAACCTCCTGCTTGGCGGGCCGCTCACCATGGACGACCTCGTCCAGCTCGCCGTGGAGATGGAGGGCCACCCGGACAACGTGGTGCCCGCCCTGCTCGGGGGGTTCTGCATCTCGGCGGTGGAGGGCGGGGGGCGCGCCATCTACACCCGCGCCCCGGTGGTGGACCGCTTCCTCTGGACCATCGTGGTCCCGGCCTTCGAGGTGAGCACCAAGGCCGCGCGGCAGAAGCTCCCCCGGTCCATCCCCCTCAAGGACGCCATCTTCAACGTCCAGCGGGTGAGCATGCTCCTCGCGGCGTTCTCCACGGGGCAGGATGGCCTGTTCCGCCACGCGATGGAGGACCGCCTCCACCAGCCCTACCGGGCCGAGCTCATGGGGCCGCTCGAGGAGGTGTTCGCCGCGGCGAGGAGGGCTGGGGCGCTCGGGGTGTGCATCAGCGGAGCGGGCCCCTGCGTGCTGGCCATCTGCTCGCAGGCCGCCCAGAATGCGGGAAAGGTGGGCAACGCCATGCGGGAGGTCTATCTCTCGAGGGGGATCGGCTGCCGGATGCACGTCCTCCGGGTGGACCCGCGCGGCGCCCACGCCGTGGACATCGCGATGGCGGGCCGGGAGGAAGGCCCCCGCGCCGCTGCGTCTTGAGGCGCCGCGGCCTCCTGAGGGGCGGGCGATCCTCCTACGCCGCCGGGGTTCCCCGCTCCCGCCACCAGCGCATCACCCGCCGCTTCGCCAGCCAAAGGATGAGGACCGCCCCCAGGAGAAGGGCGGCGGCCTTCTTCGTGCTGCCCAGGAACCCGCGCAGGACGTCCAGCTGCTCGCCGAAGTAATAGGCCAGGAAATAGAGCGCCGGCACGGTGATCAGGGCGGCCGTGCCGTCCATGAGGATGAACGTCCGGGGGTGGAGGCGGGCGATCCCGGCCGCGAGGAAGATCGGCGCCCGCAGCCCGGCCACGAAGCGGCCGAAGAAGACGGCTTTCTTCCCGTGCTTGGTGAAGAAGCGGTTCACCGTGGCGGCCCGCCGGGGGGTCATCACCAGCCGGAGCAGCCGGTGCCGCAGGGCCCGGGGGCCCATCCAGTAGCCGAAGGAGTAAATCACGAGGTCGCCGATGAGGACCCCCGCCAGGTTCACCGCGAGCCCGGGCCACGGGCGGATGGCGCCCAGGTGGGCCAGGTAGCCGGAGACGAGGATGGGGATGTCCTCGGGAACCGGCAGGCCCAGCCCGCACAGGAAGAGGACGAGGAAGATCCCCGCGTAGGTGAACTCGGCCAGGTAGCCCTGTAGGATCTCAAACATCCCGGGTTCCCATGCGGGGGAAGGGGCCGGAGGCTACCTCGGTCCCACGCACTCCAGCAGGTTCCCGTCGGGGTCCGGGAAGAACAGGATGAAGCGGCCGGGCACCACCTCGGTGATCTCCCCGGCGGGCTGGACGCCCGCCGCCTTGAGGGCTTGCAGGGTCCCCTCGACGCTCTCCACCATGAAGGTGAGGTAGCGGAAGCCGGTGGCCTTGTCCACCTTCCCTCCGCCGGCGGGCGGGTCCGCGTCGGCCTGGGCCAGCTTGAGCAGGATGTCGCCGGCCTGGAAGGCCTTGAAGCGGAAGCGGCCCGAGGCACAGCCCGCCTTGTTCGCCTTCTCCTTGGAGACCTCGAGTTCCCGCACCTGGGGGAAGCCCAGGACCTCCCCGTAGAACTTGGCCGCGCGGTCCAGGTCCTTCACGACGATGCCGACGTCGACGGAGCTTTTGGTCATCTTGATGAGGGGCATGGTCTCTCTCTCCTCGGGAACCCGAGTGGGAAGGCCCGTCTCGGCAGGAGCCGCGCCGGAAGCGGGAAGCATACCACCGGCCTTCCGTCCCAGACAAGAAAAGCGGGGGGATGAGGGAAGGTCAGCGGACGGAGACGAAGAACGCGGCGCCCACCGCCGTGATGGCCAGCCCCCCGGCCAGCTCGACGGCCCGGGCGATCCGGTCCCCTCCGCCGGCGCGCCCCTCCAGGCGCGCCATCACCAGCCGCCGGGCCACCATCCCGAGCAGCCCCAGGCCCGCCATGGCGAAGGCCATCCCCACCCCGATGGCGGCCACCACCAGGATGCCCGCCGCCACGATGTTGTTCGCCAGGGCGTAGAGCATCACCAGGATCGAGCCCGTGCAGGGGACCAGCCCCACGAAGAGGGAGAGCAGGCCCTCCTGCCCGAGCCCCTCGTGGGAATGAGGGTGGTGAGGGTGATCGTGGGGGTGACCGTGGCCGTGGCGGTCATCGCCGCCGGCCCCCATCATCCGCCGGAGGGAGCGGCCCACGAGGTAGAGGCCGATGAGGGCGATGGAGCCGTAGCTCGCCTGCTGCACCGCCCGCAGCTCCCCCGCCGGGACGCCGAGGACCCTGCGGGTGAGGAGGTCCAGGAGCCAGAGGAGCGCGATGGCCGAGACCACGTGGAAGAAGGCGATCTGCGCCCCCATCATCACCCCGTGCCAGGGGCGGGCGTCCCGTGAGAGGAAGTAGGTGAGCACCACGAACTTCCCGTGGCCAGGCCCCAGGGTGTGGACCGCGCCGTAGAACAGGCCGATGGCCGCGGCGATGAGGAGGGCCGTGCGGGACTCCCCGTCCCGGATGGCGCGCAGCTGGCGCGCGATGCCCCGCGTCAGCTCCCGCTGGATGCCCAGCATGAGGTAGGTCACCGGGGCGAGGAGGCCCGAGGGCGCGGCCGCTCTTCCTTCGGGGGCTTCGGGGGCCGGGCTCCCGGCGGGAGGGGGGGGAGGAGGGGAGGACTGCCTGCCGAAGGGGTTCGCCGCCCCGGCGGGGCCGAGCGGCGCGGCGGCCAGGGCGGCCAGGAGTAGGCAGGCCGCCAGGCGGTTCGCGGCCGGACCTATCGTGCCGTTGCCGGTCGATTCGGC
>JBBTDR010000563.1:0-2948 GCA_038042665.1 Nitrospinota bacterium | reverse complement strand
GAGGCCCTCCTGGCCCTGCTGGGGGAGTTCTTCCGGAAGCACCAGCTGGCTGTCCCTCAGCGAGGTTCCATCTCATCCCCCGAAGGAGATGCCGCCCGTGGCACACCTCATTGACCTCACCGCTCCCCTGGGGCACCCGGACCTCTGCCTGGTCCCCACCTTCCCCCCCGTGGAGTTCTGGCGCTTCCACGAGCACCCCACCCACGGCCGGCAGAACAGCGCGGTGCGGATGGCCATCCACCAGGGCACCCACCTCGACTCGCCCAACCACTTCTACGCCGAGGGCGCCACCATCGACGAGATGCCCCTCGAGACCTTCTGCGGGCGGGCGGTGAAGATCGACGTGCGCGCCACCACGAAGGCCCAGAGCCCCATCACCCGGGAGCACATCCAGCGCTCCCCCGGCTTCGACCCCAAGCGGATCGCGGGCGCCATCGCGGTGAGCTGGAGCGGGTGGTCCAAGCAGGCCCTCTTCACCCCGGACTACTTTCCCCGGAACCCCTACCTCGACAAGGAGGCCTGCGAGTACCTGTGCGGCTGCGGCATGAAGGCCCTCGCCATGGACCATCCCATCGACCCCGGCATGAAGCCCGGCGGGGCCGCCCAGAAGGGCGACTCCCCGGGCCACCGCACGGTGCTGGGCCGGGGCATCCCCCTCATCGAGCACATCGTCAACCTGGACACCTTCGAGGAGACCGAGTTCGAGATGTTCGCCTTCCCCATGAGGCTCTACAAGATCGAGGGCGCCCCGGCGCGCGTCGTGGCCCGGGTGGGGTGAGGACCCCGAGAGGAGAGGCGCATGCCCTTCTACAAGATCAGCGCGATGCCCAAGGAATTCGTGGACATGGGCAAGGCCGAGATGCAGACGGCGCCCGGCGAGCTCATGAAGGCGGGGGTCGTCACCTACCCCGCCGGCGGGGGGCCTCCCCCGCACTACCATCCCAACGAGGAGCAGTTCCTCCTCGTCATGGGCGGCAAGGCCAACATGATCCTGGGGGAGGAGGTCCGCCTCATCGGCCCGGGCGACCTGGTCCACATCCCCCGGAACGTGCGGCACGGCATCCGCATCGCCGAGGCGCCGTTCGTCTTCTTCACCGTCAAGAGCCCGGCCGGCGACGGCACCCTCAACCAGGACTACAACCGGGCCAAGGACGCCGAAGAGGCCCTCCGGCGCCTCGCCGCCACCTGAAGCGCGAAACGTAAAATGAAACGCCGGGGAGCCCCCTCCCCGGCGTTCTTGTTTGTCCAGATGGCCTCCTTCATCCCGGCCCGGAACCAGCCCCCCGGGGGGGGGGCCGGAGGCCCGGAAAGCGCCTCGTTTCCCGGAGAAAAGGAGTACAATCTCCCCTGCCGGAGAAGGAACCAAGCCCCGTCTAAGTAAAGCAGGGGATTTTCGCAGTATAATCACCACCCGGGCGAGGGCGCCTCCCCCTCCCCCAGAGGCCGAAACCGATGAGCCGGCGCTACATTCTGCTCTCCTTGGCCGTCCTGGCCCTCGCCGGCTCGGCCTATCTCTTCGTGGGCCTGGATGAGAGCGCCTCGCCCGCCTACCGGCTCGCGAAAGTCGATCGGGGGGCCCTCACCTCCGCCGTCTCGGCCACCGGAACCCTGAACGCCGTCACGAGCGTCATCGTGGGCTCCCAGGTCTCGGGCCAGATCAAGGAGCTCTCGGCCGACTTCAACACCCCCGTGCGCACCGGGCAGATCGTCGCCCGCATCGCGCCCGAGATCTTCGAGGCCAAGGTGAACCAGGCGGCGGCCCAGGTCGAGGCCGCCAGGGCCGCCATCCTGAACCAGGAGGCCGGCCTCGAGCGCGCCCGCGCCTCCCTCCAGAACGCGAAGGCCGCCGCCGCCGCCGCCGCCGCCCAGACCGTCAAGGCCCGGGTGGGGCTCCTCGACGCCAAGCGCAACTACGACCGCCGGCAGCACCTCTTCCGGGAGAAACTCATCCCCCAAAGCGAGATCGACACCGCCGAGGCCGCCCGGGACACCGCCGCCGCCCAGCTCGATGCCACCCAGGCCCAGGAGGTGGCCCAGCGGGCCGAGATCCGCGCCGCCGAGGCCCAGCTCCGGGTGGCCGAGGCCATGCTCCAGGACGCCCGGGCGCGCCTCAAGCAGAACGAGGCGGCCCTGCGCCAGGCCCAGGTGGACCTGGAGAACACCATCATCCGCGCCCCGGTGGACGGGGTGGTGGTCTCCCGCAACGTGGACATGGGCCAGACGGTGGCGGCCAGCCTCCAGGCCCCGGTGCTCTTCACCATCGCCCAGGACCTCTCGCGGATGCAGGTGAACACCAGCGTGGACGAGGCCGACATCAGCCGGATCCGCAGCGGCATGCCCGCCGACTTCACGGTGGACGCCTTCCCGGGCCGGACCTTCCGCGGGGAGGTGGTCCAGGTCCGCAAGGCGCCCCAGGTCGTCCAGAACGTGGTGACCTATGACGTCGTGGTCTCGGCCCCCAACCCGGACCACCGGCTCTTCCCCGGCATGACGGCCAACGTGCGGCTCGTGGTCTCCCATAAGGACAACGTCCTCAAGATCCCCAACTCGGCCCTCCGCTTCAATCCGGACGGCGCGGGGCCCGCCCCCTCCTCCGGCGGCGGGAACGCGGCCCCCGCGATCGCCCCCCAGGGGGGAGGCGGGGGAGCCGGCGCGGCCCAGTTCCGCGAGCGCTTGGTGAAGGAGCTTGACCTGAGCGCCGAGCAGCAGGCCCGGCTCGACGCCGTCTTCCAGGAGCAGCGCCAGGCGTTCATGGCGCTGCGGAGCGAGACCCTCACCGAGCGCGCCCGGGAGGCCCGCGCGCAGGAGCTCCGCCAGGCCAACCGCGCGAAGATCCTCGCCATCCTGTCCCCCGGCCAGAAGGAGAAGTACGAGCGGGCCTTCGGGGGCGGGGGAGGCGGCGCCGTCAGCCGGATCTGGATCCCCGGGAAGAACGGGAAGCCCCAGGC
>JBBTDR010000562.1:0-1473 GCA_038042665.1 Nitrospinota bacterium | reverse complement strand
CAGGCGCTTCACCAGGATGCGGTCCTGCAGGGGCTGAATCTTGGTCTTCACCTTCACCTTCGCCATCGGGTTTCTCCTTCCCTCGAATCTAGCTGCCCTCTTTCCAAGCTCCGTTGCCGCCACGCTCCGTTGTATGAACCACCGGCGCACGGAGCCTCACCCGGCCCGCCGCGCCGTCTGCTGAAGCCGCCCCGACTCGTCCATGCCTCAGGAAACTCGCAGGAAATAAGGCTCTTTAAAAACCTTAGCTTAAAGCACTAAGATTTACACAAAACATAACGCTCACATATATAAGAGGACTTGGCCCAGATGTCAACAGGAAATTAGCACTCGCCTCGGCAAATTGCTAACAAAAAATACGCGGGCAGCAAGAATGCCTCCCGGAGGAAAATTTCCCCGCAAATCCAAGCCATATCGCCATTTTATTATTTTTGATTTCATATTCGTCTCGCAAGACTCCCAGCAATAGTGGATGGAAGCGGCCAGCGGCGGGCGCCTTCCCCCCGCCGGATGACTTCCCCCCGCCCCTGCGCTATCTTCCCTCCCTCAAACCATCCCGGGGCGGCTCCCCCGCCGGAAACCGGCCGCCCTGCCTTCTTTAGATAGACGCCCAGGAGGCCACCCCGTGCCCTTCGACAACCTGCTCTTGGACATCTCCGAGGGCATCGCCCTCCTCACCATCAACCGCCCAGACGTCCGCAACGCCCTCGACCCCAAGACCTGGGACGAGCTCGCCCGGGCGGCCGAGGGCCTCGAAGCGAACGACTCGGCGGGGGCGATCATCATCACCGGGGCAGGCGACAAGGCCTTCGCCGCCGGCTCCGACATCCGCCAGATCCAGGAGCGCACCCTGCTCGACGGCCTCGCCGCCCCGCCCTCGCGGGCCCTCATGCGCATCGAGGCGGTGGAGAAACCCCTCATCGCCGCCGTCAACGGCTTCGCCCTGGGCGGGGGCTGCGAGCTGGCCCTCGCCTGCGACATCCGCATCGCCAGCGACCAGGCCCGCTTCGGCCAGCCCGAGGTGAACCTGGGCATCATGCCCGGCGCCGGGGGCACCCAGCGCCTCGTCACCCTCGTCGGGCTCGGCAAGGCCAAGGAGCTCATCCTGACCGGGGAGGTCATCGACGCCCAAGAGGCCCACCGCATCGGCCTCGTGAACCAGGTGGTGCCCCACGCCGGGTTGATGGACGCGGCGCGGGCCATGGCCAAGAAGATCCTCTCGAAGGGCCCCCTCGCCGTCCGCCTCGCCAAGGTGGCCCTGAACGCCCGGGCCCAGCACGGCCCCGGCGCCAGGATGATCGTCGAGCGCCTGGCCCAGAGCTGCCTCATGACCACCGAGGACAAGCGCGAGGGCACCGCCGCCTTCTTCGAGAAGCGCCCGCCCAAATTCGAGGGGAGGTAGTTCTACCCCCTCCCCCCAACCCCCTCCCGGAGGGAGGGGGGGATGAGGTTCGAGGGGAGGTAATCTGTAGG
>JBBTDR010000561.1:0-4120 GCA_038042665.1 Nitrospinota bacterium | reverse complement strand
GGGGCTGGACCCAGGCGCCCATCTAATTTTACATAACATATCTTATCATCACTTTTGGGGTTGGGCGGGTGCGGCGGGCGCCTTCGCGGCGGGCCCCGCCAGGCGGTCCATCCGCTCCCGGAGGACCTCGGTCAGGAAGGGACTCTGGGGGAACTTTTGGCTGAACTCCTCGAGGGTCCGGGCGGCGGCCCGGGGGTCGCCCGCCCGCTCCTCGCAATTGGCGATTTGGACGTAGAGGTCGTCCGCGCCGAGGAGGCTCCCCCGGCCGATGATCTCCCGCCAGAGGGTGATGGCGTCCGGGCACTTGCCCTGGAGCTCGAGGGTGGCGGCCAGGCCGCGCTGGGCCAGCTCCCGGTCCAGGGGCTGGGCGGCGGCGCTCCCGAGGAGGATCTGGTACTCCTGCTCGGCCCCGGCGTGCTCGCCCCCCTCCCGGAGGGCCCGGGCCAGGTCCAGCCGGGCCATCACCCCGCCGCGGGTCCTGGGGTGGGCCAGGGCGGTGCGGCGCAGGGCCTCGGCCTCCTGGGGGCCCTCGGCCTCCAGGGCGAGCATGTAGGCGATCGAGGCCTTCTCCTCGTTCTTCTCCGCCCAGTAGCGGTAGCCCCAGGTCCCCGCCACGGCCAGCAGGAGGGCCGCCCCGCCGATGAGGAGGCCCTTGGCGTGGGACTCGATCCAGCCCGCCCCCTGGCCGGCCAGGATCTGGAAGGCGTCGGGCTGCTTGATCTGCTGGCGGATGGTTCGGGCCATGCTCTCAACGGCCTCCGTGAAGGATCGTATTTCCCCATTCATTCGTGTCACTTGTCATTCTGAGCGCCGAAGGCGCGAAGAATCTGCTTCTTCTTTTCCGTAAAGGCAGAAGCAGATCCTTCGCGGAGCCTGTCCTGAGCGAAGCGAAGGGCTCAGGATGACAAGACAAACCCACGCGGGGCCTCCCGAGAGCCCCCCGCTCAGGCGGATGGCTTTCTAGCCGGGATCGCCCCGCCCGTCAAAGCGGCCGCGGGCTCCTCCTCGCCGGCCGGCGAGACCTCGGCCAGGTTGGTGTGATAGCAGGGCCCCTCCCCCATGTCGGTCAGCGCCTGGGAGGTGAGCTCGTTCACGCACCGCCCGTCCCGGGCGTAGCGGGCGGCCTGGACCCCGGGGAGGATGGCCACCCCGCGCGGCACGTCCTCGGTCACCCGCAGGGGGCGCACCAGGCTCCCCCGCTCCGACCGCACCCGCACCGGCTCCCCATCGGCCAGGCCCCGCTCCCGGGCGTCCGCCGGGTGGAGGAGGAGGCGCTGCTCCCCTTCCCCCTTCATGCTCCTCGCCCCGCCGTTGCCCGTGCTGTTCAGGAAATGGTGGCCGGGCGGGAGGACGAGCTGGAGCCTCCCCTGCCCCGCCCAGGCCGGGTTCTCGGGCCCCTCGGCGAGGGGGAGGTGGGCGGGCAGGGGGTCGAGCCCCATCCGCTCCATCCGGGCGCTGTGGAACTCGAGCCTGCCCGAGGGGGTCGGAAAGCCCCCGGCGAAGGGGTTGGCCGCGTTCACCGGGACCTGGAGGTAGCGCTTCTCCCGCAGGGCCTCCAGGGTGATGCCCGCCCGCCGCAGATGGGGGGCGTCGAGCACCCGCCGGGCGGCCGACCAGAGGTCCTCGCGGAACTCCGCCTCCCCGAAGCCCAGCCGCTCCGCGAGGAGGGAGAACACCTCGTAGTTCGGCTTGGCCTCCCCCCGCGGGGGGATGGCCCCCTCGTTCAGCCCGATGAAGTACTGGCCGTAGCTCGCGAAGATGTCGGGCGACTCGGCGAAGGTGGGGGCCGGGAGCACGATGTCGGCGTAGTCCACGGTGTCGGTGTGGAGGATCTCGTGCACCACGGTGAAGAGGTCCTCCCGCAGGAGCCCCCGGCGCACCGCGCCCGCGTCCGGGAGCGTCGTGGCCGCCGCCATGTGGTAGATGAAGGCCACCTTGACGGGCGGGCCGGCGCCCCCGGTCAGGGCTTTCCCCACCTCGACGATGTTGAGGGTGCGCGTGCCCTCGGGGGACCACTCGGGCCGCTCGTAGGCGGCGAGGTTGAGCCCGAAGGCGCCCGAGGACATCTGGAAGAGCCCCGCCCCCGGCTTGTCGTAGGCCCCCACGAGGGCCGGGAGGCAGGCGATGGTGCGCACGGCCATGGCCCCGTTGGTGTGGCGCGAGAGGCCGATGCCCAGCCGGATGAAGGGGGCCCGCGCCCGGGCGTACTCGCGGGCGAGGCGCTCGATGGTCTGGGCGGGCACCCCGGTGATGGCCTCGGCGCGCGCGGGGGGATACGCCTCGAGCCTCCCGCGGAGGGCATCGAAGCCCAGGGTCTTCCGCTCGATGTAGGCGCGGTCGATCCAGCCCTCGCGCGCGAGGACGTGCATCATCCCCAGGGCCAGCGCGGCGTCGCTGCCCGGGCGCACGGCGATGAACTCGTCCGCCAGCTTGGCCGTGCGGTGGCGGTAGACGTCGATGACGGTGAGCTTCGCGCCCCGCTCCCGCGCCTGCTGGATGAAGGGCAGGATGTGCATGTTGGTGGAGGCCGCGTTCGTCCCCCAGAGGATGATGTGGTCGCTCCCTGCCATTCCGGGGGAGTCGTTGCCGAGGACGGCGCCGAGGGTCATCTCCAGCCCCACCTTGGCGGCGGCGGTGCAGATGGTGCGGTTGAGCTTGGAGGCCCCCAGGCGGTGGAAGAAGCGCTGGCCGGCGTTGCGGTTGAGGATCCCCATGGTGCCCGAGTAGCTGATGGGGAGGATGGACTCGGGCCCCCACGCCTCGGCGGCCCCGCGCATCCGGGCGGCGATGGCGTCCAGGGCCTCCTCCCAGGAGATGCGCGCGAAGCGCGCGCCGGGGCCCTTGGGCCCCACCCGGCGCAGGGGATGGAGGATGCGCTCGGGCGAGTAGATGATGTCGGTGTAGGTCCGCATCTTGGTGCAGATGAGGCCCTGGGTGATGGGGTGGTCCGGGTCGCCCCGCAGGGCGGTGACCCTCCCCTCCTCCACCGTGAGCAGGAGGCTGCAGGCGTCCGGGCAGTCGAGGGGGCAGATGGTCTGGAACTCTCGGCTCATGGGGGCCCTGTCCGGCGGGAGGACGGCGGCGATCCGGCCCCGGAGGGTATCAGCGCCCGTCCAGGATGTCGAGGATCGACCGGAGCTCCCGGCGCAGCCAGGCGAGGTCCACCGCGGGCGGGGGCGGCGGGGCGGCCTCCGCCTCGCCCTCCGCGGCGGACTCGAAGGGGAGCCCCGGGGAGGATTCCGCGGCGGCGGACTTGGCGGCCTTGAGGCGGGGGGGCTCGCCGCGCACGCCGCGCAGGCGCTGGAGCTGCTTCTTCGCGCCCGCGATGGTGAAGTTCTCCTCGTAGAGGAGCTTCTTGATGGCGAAGATGAGCTCGACGTCCTTGCGCCGGTAGATGCGCTGGCCCGACTCCCCCTTGGCCGGGCGCAGCATCTTGAACTCGCTCTCCCAGTAGCGGAGCACGTGGGGCTTCGTCCCCGTCAGCTCGGCGACCTCGCCGATCTTGAAGAAGAGCTTGTCGGGGATCTGTGATTCGGTCGCGGCCTCGGCCATCATCGCTCCCCCCCTCTACCTCCGGGGCTCGGCCACCACGAAGGCGCCCTGGAAGCCCGCCTCGGCCACGCGCGCGCGCGCGGCGAGGGCCTCCTGGCGGGTGGCGAAGCGCCCGGTGCGGACGGTCCGGAGGCCGTTCCCGGCGGCGGGCGCGGCGCCCGGCCTGCGCGAGAGCTCCCCGCGGAAGCCCGCATCCTCGGCTCGGTCGAGCATCTGCGCGGCGTCTTCGAGCTCGGTGAACGAGCCCGCCGAGACCCTCCAGCGGCCATCGGCCTCGTAGATCGTGACCCGGAGGTTCTTGCCGCCCGCCTGGCGGGCGAGGGCCTCGGCCGCGGCGCGCGCCGGGAAGCTGCCCAGGAGCACCTCGTTGGTGGCGCCCGCGCGGGCGGCCCCTCCCCCGCCGCCCGAGACGTGGGCCTCGAGGCCCTTCTCCCGGAGGCGGGCCGTGAAGCTCTGCACGCAGCGGTCGGTCCGGCAGGTGGCCACCTGGACGCTGTAGTCCCCGCTCGCCGGAGCGGCGGGGCGCTGGGCCGCGGGCTGCCTGGGCGGGGGCGCGGCGGGCGGCTCC
>JBBTDR010000560.1:0-2791 GCA_038042665.1 Nitrospinota bacterium | reverse complement strand
CCCGTGAACGTCGTTTTCATCTCCCCGCCCGAGACCCACTCCATCGAGAGCTCCCTGCCCGAGCAGATCAACCAGGGGGGCGGGGTCTATCCCCGGCTGGGCCTCCTCTACGTGGCGTCCTATTTCGAGCGGGAGACCGGCCTGAAGACGGATTTCATCGACGCCCCGGCCCTGCGCATGGACTACGCGCGGCTGGAGGAGGAGATCCGCAAGCGGCCCATCGGCGTGGCCGGGATCAGCGTTTTGACTTTCAACTTGCTCGACGCCTGCAAGGCGGCCGCCCTGGTGAAGAAGCACCACCCCAAGGCGCGGGTGGTCTTCGGGGGGCACCACGCCAACTACTACCCGGCCGAGTCCGTGCGTCTCCCGGAGGTGGACTACGTCATCAGCGGGGATGGTGAAAAATCCTTCCTCCAGCTCGTCCAGGCCATCGATCGCGGGGAGCGCCCCGGGGAGCTGGCCGCCATCCCGGGCCTGAGCTGGTTCGACGGCAAGGAGGCCCACGCCGCCTCCTCCCGGGGGGACTCGGGCGACCTGAACCTGCTGCCCTTCCCGGCGCGGCACCTCATCAACCTGCGCAACTACAACAACCTCATCGGGGCGAGCGACGTGACGGCCACCATCCAGTCCTCCCGCGGCTGCCCCTTCGCCTGCACCTTCTGCGACATCCGCCGCACCAAGTTCCGCTACCGCGAGCCCGCCAACGTGGTGGACGAGGTGGAGTCCCTGGCGGGGCAGGGCATCGAGGACTTCTTCTTCGTGGACGACACCATCACCATCCGCAAGAAGCGCGTCCACGACATCTGCCGGGAGATCGTCCGCCGGGACCTCAAGGTCCAATTCAAGATCAGCTCCCGCGTGGACTGCATCAACGAGGACCTCCTCCGCGACCTCCGCCGGGCGGGCTGCTACCGCATCCACTACGGGGCGGAGAGCGCCAGCCAGCGCAGCCTCGATTACATGGAGAAGGGCATCACCCCGGACCTGGTGCGGGAGGTCTTCCGCCAGACACGGGAGGCGGGCATCGGGGCCTACGCCTACATGATGATCGGCATCCCGGGGGAGACCCGGGAGGAGATGGAGGCCACCTTCGACTTCGCGGTGGAGCTCGACCCCGACTACTGCCAGTTCTCCATTTGCACCCCCTACCCCAAGACCGAGCTCTACGAGCGGATGCTGCGGACGGGCATCGTCCCCTACGACTACTGGCAGGAGTTCGCCGAGCGCCCCCGGGAGGGCTTCCGGGTGCAGTTCTGGAACCCGGACTTCGCCGAGGAGGAGCTGCGCGAGATCCAGCAGTGGGGCCACCGCAAGTTCTACGGCCGGACCCGCTTCGTGCTGCGCGAGCTGGGCCGGGTGCGCTCCTTCGTGGACCTGCGCCGGAAGGCCGGCATGGGCCTCAAGCTCCTCCTCCGGCGGTCCAAGCGCCGGGCCGCTCCATCGCCCGCCTAGGGCGGGGGGAGCCTCTCTTTTTTCTCCGGCTCACCTAATCGGATTTTTTCTGTGGAGGTTCCCCCTCTCCGGGAGGGGGCGGCGGGGTCTCGCGCAGGGCCAGGTGCCGGGCGATGTCGGTGATGCGCTTCGAGAGGATGGTCAGCTGGACCGAGAAGTACATCAGGATGAAGACCATCCCGGCCATGATCAGCAGGATCACGGCCTGCTGGGTGTCGGGCGTCCCCGCGAGCCAGCGCAGCAGGGGCCAGAAGAGGGGCAGGTCGAGCGCCAGGAGCCCCACGGCGATCAAGAGGAGCCAGGCCACGGCGTAGCCCACATAGAGCCGCACCCGGACGACGAGGTGGAGGGCGTAGGCGGCCAGCAGCAGGCCCACGAGGTTGGCGAAGAAGAGGAAGGAGCCGGTCACCGCGCCCTCCTCCCGCCGCCCTCGAGCCAGGCCCGGACGATGGAGCAGAGGATGAGCGTGCCCGTGAGGAGGGGATAGCGGAGCAGGGCGAGCTTCCCGTACATGGAGGCCCCCGCCGTCCGCTCGGCGAAGGCGGCCGGGTGCTCGGCGATGCGGAAGCCGCGCAGCCCCAGGTACACCAGGGCCTCGGCGTGCATGTCCAGGAAGCTTCCCCCGGCGACGATGGGGAGGACCGCCGGCCCCAGCGCCTTCATGCCCGAGGTGGAGTCCGTGATGCGCTGGCCCGTGAGGCGGCTGGCGATGCGGCTGAAGAACTGGTTCCCCAGGAAGCGTCCCAGGGGGGCGCCCGCCGGATCCCCTTCCGAATAGCGCGTGGCCACGATGATGTCCCCCTCGCCCCGCTCCAGCCGCGCCAGCATGGGGAGGACCTCGGAGGGGGGGTGCTGGCCGTCGCCGTCGAGGAAGATGACCCGCTCGTAGCCGTGCTCCCGCGCCCAGGCGCAGCCGATCTGGATGGCGTTCCGGTAGCCCAGGTTGCAGGCCAGCCGGATCTGGGCGGCGCCCAGGCGGTCCACGATGGCGGCGGTCCCGTCCGCCGAGTGGTCGTCCACCACCAGGATGTCCACGCCGGGGGCGCTCTCGCGCAGGCCGGCGATGACGCGCCCGATGCTCGCCTCCTCGTTGTGCGCGGGGACGATGGCGAGGGGCGGGCGCTTCGCCGTCATGGGCGGGCCTCCCGGGGGCGCTGGGCGAGCAGGGTCATGATGTCGAAGGCGTTGAAGTAGAGGGAAGGGCCCCCTTCCAGCGAGGTGCTCCGGGCGCCCCCCAGCAGCCGGGCGGCCCGGCCCAGGCTCAGGCGCCGGCCGAACCGCTTGGCGGCGACCGGAACGAGGCCCGCCTTCCGCAGCGCTCCCTCCAGCGTGGGGCGGC
>JBBTDR010000559.1:0-1332 GCA_038042665.1 Nitrospinota bacterium | reverse complement strand
AACGGCAGCGCGGCCGAGGGCCAGTCGTTCTTCGTGAGGTTCCCTGCGCCGGGGATCTACACGATCCGCGCGGACGTGACGGACCCCGCCTTCCTCCCGTACTGGACGTATGTGACGGTCTGGGTCGTCGAACCCGCCGACGGCACGCGCCCTCCGCCTCCCACGGCGGCGCGCGGAGCCCGCCCGCCGCCAGCGAAGAAGAGGCCGCCCGCCTCGAGCAGGAGCTCGCCCGCCTGGTGCCCCTGCTGGAGCGCCCCCGGGAGGAGGCGCGCACCCCCATCCAGGGCCCCGCCGCGAGCCGCCGGCTGGTCTTCCAACCCCCCTCGCCCCAGGTGGAGAACCTGGAGGAGGCCCAGGACATCGTGCTGCGCTTCTGGGTGCTGCCGGATGGCACGGTGGGGCGCGTCATCCCCATCCGCAAGGGGAGCGTCCGCCTCGAGGGCATCGCCGCCACCCACCTCAAGCGCTGGCGCTTCACCTCCCTGCCGCCGGGCGAGGCGCCGCGCGAGGAGTGGGGCGTCATCGCCTTCCGCTTCCGCGTGAGGTGAGGGGGCAGGGCGGCGGCGGGGTTCGCGTAGGGGCGTTCCATGGAACGCCCCTACAGGTGCGGCGCGGCGGGGTTTGGCAGGGGCGTATGGCCATACGCCCCTGCATCTCAGGAATCGGCGGAAAAACCCATAGGAGATCGCATGGCCGGGCTCTGCTACGAGGACTTCGCCCCGGGCCAGGCCTGGACCACCGCCCCCCGGGCGCTCGGCGAGGCCGAGGTGACGGCCTTCGCCGGCCTCTCGGGCGACCGCACCTACCTCCACACCGACCCGGAGGCCGCCGCGCGCGGGCCCTTCGGGGAGCGGGTCGCCCACGGCCTGCTGGGCCTCTCCGTCCTCTCGGGCCTGATGATGGAGATGGGCTTCCTCGCGGGCACCGTCGAGGCTTTCATGGGCCTCACCTGGCGCTTCACGGGGCCCATCCGCTTCGGCGACCGGGTCCACGGCGAGGTCGCCGTGAAGGAGACCCGCCTCAGCCGCAAGGGCCAGGGCCTCGTGACGTTCGCCTTGAGGATGAAGAACCAGCGGGATGAAACCGTGCAGGAGGGCGAGTTCACGATGCTGGTGAGGAGGAGGGGGGAACCGATTGGCTGAGGATGTCATTCTGAACCCTTCGCTTCGCTCAGGATGACGGCAGAGCGCCGTCACGCCGACGCCATGCGGAAGCTGGCCGAATAGGCCCGTAGGGGCGACCGGCCGGTCGCCCCTACCAATGCGCAAGGCCCTCCCGGTTGTCAGCCGTTGGTCCGATTGGTCTGTAGGGGCGGGTTTGAAACCCGCCCCT
>JBBTDR010000558.1:0-3601 GCA_038042665.1 Nitrospinota bacterium | reverse complement strand
GGAGATCTTCGTCATCCTGGGCGGCAGCGGCAGCGGCAAGTCCACCCTCCTGCGCCACATCATCGGCCTGCTGAGGCCCTCGGGCGGCTCCATCCGGATCTTCGGCCAGGAGACGATGGACCTCGGCGAGGAGGGCTGGGAGAGGCTGCGCCGCCGGATGGGGGTGCTCTTCCAGGGGGGCGCCTTGTTCAACTCCATGTCGGTGGGCGACAATATCGCCCTCCCCCTCCGGGAGTTCACCGATCTCCCGGAGGCGACCATCGGCATCCAGGTGCGGCTGAAGCTGGGGCTGGTGGACCTGGCGGGCTTCGACCGCCTGCGGCCCGACCAGCTCTCGGGCGGCATGAAGAAGCGCGCGGGGCTGGCCCGGGCCATCGCCATGGACCCCCAGATGCTCTTCTTCGACGAGCCCTCCGCGGGGCTGGACCCCATCGCGGGGGCGGGGCTGGACGAGCTGATCCTCCGGCTGCGCGCCACCTTCGGGATGACCATCGTGGTGGTGACCCACGAGATGGAGAGCGTCAAGAAGATCGCCGACCGGGTGCTGATGCTCTTCAAGGGGGAGGCGGTGGCCGTCGGCCGGCTGGAGGACGTGATGAAGGACCCCCATCCCCGGGTCCAGCAGTTCTTCCGCCGCCAGGCCGACGAGGAGAAGGTGGACCCGAGGCAGTACCTGGATTACCTCACGGCGGGCGGAAAGAGGGAGCTCTAGCGATGCCCAGGAACAAGGCGTACGAGGTGAAGGTCGGGGTGTTCGTGGCGGCCGGCCTCGCCGTCCTCGCCCTCTTCATCGTCACCCTCACCGGGCTCACGGTGACCGTGGGGGAGGACGAGTACCGCGTGCGCTTCCGCAACGTGGCCGGCCTGGAGAACGGCAGCCTCGTCGCCCTGGGCGGCCTGAAGGTGGGGCGGGTGGAGACCGTGGGCATCGCCAAGGACGATCCCTCCGCGATGGAGGCCGTCATCCGGGTGAAGAAGGGCGCCCCCATCCGCCGGGACAGCCGGGTCGATGTGACCTCGGTGGGCATCACCGGCTCGATGTACCTCTCCCTCACCCTGGGGAGCGCCCAGGCGCCCCTCCTCAAGCCTGGCGCCACCCTTCAGGGGACCGAGGCGGCGAGCTTCCAGGAGGTCATCAACGAGGCCCGCCAGGCGGCCGAGCGGGTGAACAAGATCCTCGGCAGCCTGGGCGAGACGGTGGACGCGGTCGCCTCCGACGCCCGGGGCCTCATGAACGATGTGCGGGGCCAGGCGGGCGACCTCATCCAGAGCACCGGCCGGATGGTCCGCCGGGCGGAGAGCGTCCTGAGCGAGCGCAATGAGCGGAACATCAACCGCATCCTCGATGCCTCGGCCAAGGTCTCGGAGAGCCTGGAGAAGGGTTTCGACCCCACCCTCCGCGAATTCAGCCAGACCCTGCAGAAGGCGCGGGAGTCGCTGGCGGAAGTGGACAAGACCGCCCAGGCCTACGCCGGGCTGGCGGGCGACGTGCGCAAGCGCATCGAGCCGATCGAGGCCGTGGCGCGGGAGATCGAGCAGTTCCTCCAGGCCAACCGCAAGGAGCTCGAGGCCACCATCGTCAACATCAGCGCCATGGCCCGCCGGGTGAACACCATCCTGCAGGAGGTGGCCGAGGGGCCCGACGGCAACAAGCTGAAGGGCGCGGCCGAGGAGCTCCGCCTCACTCTCCAGAAGGCCCACTCCCTCATGAGCCAGCTTGACGAGACCGTCGCGAGCCACCGGGAGGACATCGGGCTTCTCATCACCGATCTGCGCGACACGGCCGGCAACTTGAGCGAATTATCCGCCACCCTGCGCGAGCGGCCCTCCCAGGTCATCTTCAAGCCGCCCGCCTCTCCCCGGGAGTTCCGAGAGTGATGGCGAGCCCGAACCGCAACGGATGCTCATCCCGGCGGCCCTTCGCGGGGGCCGCGGCCTGCCTGGCGCTTCTCCTGGCGGCGGGGTGCGGGGTCGGAGGAGGGGAGATCCCCGACACGCGCTACTTCGTGATCGACTACGCCGTCCCCGCCGCCTCGCCCGGGGGGCCGGCGCTGCCGGTGACGGTGGGGGTGGAGAGCTTCCGCGCCGACGCCGTTTACCGGACCGACCGGATCGTCTACCGGAAGGTTCCCCACCGGGTGGACTTCTATCCCTACGAGCGGTGGGGGGCGCGGCCGGAGGAGTTCGTGACCGACCGCCTGCTGGACCACCTCCAGGCCTCGCGCCGGTTCCAGGAGGTGGTGCGGGCCACCGGCGGGAGCACCTACGACTACCTGGTGCGGGGGAGGGTGAAGCGGTTCGAGGAGGTGAACTCCGAGGGAGGCAAGTATTCCGCCGTGGCCCAGGTCGAGGTGTCCCTCGTCGAGCGGCGGACGGGGAGGGTTCTCCTCCAGCGCCAGTTCTCGGGCTCCTCCGAGGCCAAGGCCAAGCCGCCCCAGGGTTTCGTGGCGGCCATGGCGGAGAGCCTGCGGGGGCTCCTGGACGAGGCCACGGGCGAGATCGCCGCCGCCGCCGCCCGGCATCACGGGGTTCTGCGCCCTTGACAGGCCCGGTGGGTGGTTTTAAGAACAAATGCACAAAGGGCCGCCCGCAGCGGGCTTGTGAACCCGGCCCGGCCGATCCCACCGTCTGCCGCCCGCAGACGTTCCCGGGAGATAGCCCTTGGGGGGAGACCCCCCCCGCGCCCCATCGCCACCCACGGGGCGGGGCGCTGCCGGGATGCACTCCATCCGGATGTGACTTCGTGAGGCGAGGATGAGTGACACGAGATTGAAGTCCCCCGGCGTCAAGCTCCCCGCCGAGTACGAGGCCGAGTCCCAGCGGCAGCCCCAGGGCATGGACCGCCGGCGCTTCCTCAACTACACTGGCTGGCTGGGGATCCTGGGCAGCCTCGCCGTCGGCCTTTTGGGGTTTCTTCGGTTCATGTTCCCCCGGGTGCTCTTCGAGCCCCCCGCCCAGTTCAAGGCGGGCCCGCCGGCGGACTACGCCGTGGGGACCGTGGACACGCGCTGGGTGGGCCCCCAGCGGGTGTGGATCGTGCGGGAGGAGCAGGGCTTCTACGCCCTCTCCGCCATCTGCACCCACCTGGGCTGCACCCCGGCCTTCCTGGCCTCCGAGAACAAGTTCAAGTGCCCCTGCCACGGGAGCGGCTTCCGCCGCAGCGGGGTGAATTTCGAGGGCCCCGCCCCCCGGCCCCTCGATCGCTTGAAAATCGCCCTGGCCGAGGACGGCCAGATCGTGATCGACAAGAGCAGGATCTTCCGCCAGGAAAAGGGAGAGTGGTCCCACCCGGACGCTTTCCTCAACGCTTGATCTTTTTGGCGCATGGCGTCCGGATGGGCCCCGCCCCGGACGACGGAGGAACCGGATGCCGAGCTTGAAGGAGCGCTTTAGCCTGGACCAGGTGAAGCGCAGCATCTTCGATTCGCAGGTGTGGCGCTCGATGTTCCGCCACGGGTACGAGGACACCCCCCGCAACCGGGTCCTCATGGTGGTGGACAACCTCTGGCTCCACCTTCACCCCACCAAGATCCGCCGGCACGCCATCCGCGTCCGCTTCACCTGGTGCATGGGCGGCATCACCTTTCTGCTGTACCTCTCC
>JBBTDR010000557.1:0-3537 GCA_038042665.1 Nitrospinota bacterium | reverse complement strand
CCATCGCAAGGGCGATAATCACCCCCCGGCGCTCTAGCTTTTCCTGCGGCATGGAAGGCGACTCGGACGCAGACACCGGGGGATTCCCTCAACTTGTCGTTACATGGAGGGCTACGAATTCAATCACCACGCGGTCAGAATAAGACAACCACATCTTAAAAATCAACCATTTCGGCCACCCCCGGCGATCCCGAACGACCCCGCCTGCTCCCAGCGTTTCTTTCCATTTTCCTCCCCGTTACCACAACCAAGGAAAAATTTCGAGCGCCACCTTCCGCCGCTGAAATCCGGCCTCGCCGTTGCGAACTGGCGCGCCTACCTGATAGCTTACGGCAAATCGCCCTGGCAATTGCACCAAACCGCGCCCTGTCGGCTCTCGGGAAAGGAAGGGGATGGCCCGCACACGGAAGTTTCGCCGCAACCTGGCCGGTGGGCCGCTGCTTCTCATCGCCGCGCTCTCCGCCACTTCCGCCGCGGGGTTTCCGAAAGAAGGAGAGCTGCTCAAAACCCCCCAAAAGGTTTTCGAGTGCACCACCTGCCACAACCCGCACGAAATGCCCAAGTTCGCCCTCTCCTCCCAGTGCCAGAGCTGCCACACGCAGCAGAAAAAAGAATTCGCGACGCACATCTTCCCCATGTATCTTCTCGCCCTGCCCCCCCTGATCTTCATGGTGCACGGCATCTGGTCGCGCTACCGCCTGTGGCGGACGGGCGGGCGGGCGAACCGGCTGGACCAGATCCCCAGGCGCATCCTCGGCCTCCTGGTGGAAGTGTTCGGCTACCGCCGCCTCTCGCGGAACACCTACGCCGGCCTCATGCACCTCTTAATCTTCTACGGCTTCCTCGCCGAGCTGCTCGCCACCTCCCTCCTCGCCATCCAGGAATGGCTGAGGGTTCCCTTCCTCAAGGGAGACGTCTATCTCTGGTATTCGCTGCTGAGCGACGGCTTCGGCCTGCTCGCCATCATCGGGATCGGGATGGCCATCTGGCGGCGCCTCTTCCTGCGCCCCGCCCACCTCGACTCGCTCCTCGACGACTGGATCGCGCTCGGGCTCCTGCTCCTTGTTTTCGTGCAAGGGTTCGTCGTGGAGGGCGCGCGCATCGCCGCGACCGAACTCAAGGGCAACCCCGCGACGGCGCTCTGGTCGCCGGTGGGCTACCTGGCCGCCCTCGCCATGCAAAACTGGACCATCGAGGAACTGGGCATCTTCCACCGCTTCAACTGGTGGTTCCACGCCGTCACCGCCTTCGTCCTTCTCGGCTACATGGGCTTCGGGAAGTTCAACCACATCTGGTACGGCCTCCTGAACATCTTCTTCCGCAACCTGGGCCCCAGCGGGAAGCTCACCTTCATCGACATCGAGGCCGCGATGGAGGCCAACCCCGAGGCCATCGAGACCCTGGGGGTGAACCAGATCGAGCAGTACACCTGGAAGGGCCTCCTCGACCTCGACGCCTGCACCAACTGCGGCCGCTGCCAGGACGTCTGCCCCGCCCACCTGAGCGGGGTGGCGCTGAGCCCCCGGAAGCTCATCCAGGACATGAAACGCCACCTCACCGCCGTGGGGCCGGGCATCCCCCCCAAGCCCGCCGCGGGGGGCGAGGGCGCCCAGGCCCAAGGGGCCGCCGCCCCCGCCGGGCGGCCCCCCCTCTTCGGCGAGCCGGCCGAGGGCGCGCCCCTCCCGGCCGTGCTGGAGGAGGAGCTCTGGGGCTGCCGCACCTGCGGGGCCTGCCAGCGCGAGTGCCCGGTGTACATCGAGCACATCCCCAAGATGGTGGACATGCGGCGCTACCTCGTGATGATGGAGTCGAGGACGAGCGAGAGCGCGCGCCAGTTCCTGAAGTCCATGGAAGAGCGGATGCACCCCTGGGTGGGCGCCCCGCACAACCGCGAGGAGTGGTACGAGGACCTCGACGTGAAGGTGCTCGGCAAGGGCGCGAAGGCGGAGTACCTCTTCTGGGTCGGGTGCACGGGCTCGATGATCGACCGCAACATCCAGGTCTCCCGCGCCATGGTGAAGATTATGAAGGCGGCCGGGGTGGACTTCGCCATCCTGGGCCCCGAGGAGGTCTGCACCGGGGACCCGGCCCGGCGGGCGGGGGGCGAGTTCACCTTCCAGATGTGCGCCAAGAAGAACATCGCCACCCTGGAGGGCTACGGGGTCAGGAAGATCATCACCACCTGCCCCCACTGCTTCAACACCTACAAGAACGAGTACCCCGACTTCGGGGGCCGCTACGAGGTCATCCACCACACCCAGCTCATCGCCGATCTCATCCAGGGCGGCCGCCTCAAGGTGAAGCGGGCCTTCCCCTCCCTCACCTACCACGACCCCTGCTACCTGGGGCGGCACAACGGGGTGTTCGACGCCCCGCGCGAGGTGCTCCACCAGATCGCCGCGCCCGGCGCCTACCAGGAGCTGCGCCGCGCGCGCGACCGCTCGCTCTGCTGCGGGGCGGGCGGCGCCTACGCCTGGATGGACGACGAGCCCAAGAAGCGCATCAACCACATGCGGATCGAGGACGTGAAGGCCTGCGGCTCGAAGGTGGCGGCGGTCTCCTGCCCCTTCTGCATGCAGATGTTCGAGGACGCCCTCAAGGCCACCGATCCCGAGAAAAGCATCCGCGCGGCGGACATCGCCGAGCTCGTGGCCGAGGCCCTGGAGTAGGCCGGCGCCTTGCGAAAGCGGCGTCCGGCTGTCATATTGTGGGTACGGCCCTCCCTCTGAGCGGCATACCGCCGAGGAGAACAATGACCATGCGCGTGCGCGCCGCTCTCATCGCGATCCTCGCCTCCTGCGCCTTCACCCTCCCCCTGGCCGGGGCCGCCCGCGCCAGCCAGGCCGTGCGGCCCCTCAAGGAGCAGGTGGACTCGGGCAAGTTTCTCTTCGACGCGCGCGGCTGCTCGACCTGCCACGCGGTGAGGGGGCAGGGAGGCCGCGTCGGCCCCGACCTCACCCGGGTGACGGTGTGGGCCTCCCCCCTGCTGGGCGCCTCGGTGATGTGGAACCACGTCCCCCTGATGGAGCGGGCCATGCGCGAGCAGGGGCTCGCCTGGCCCCAGTTCCGCCAGAACGAGCTCCACGACCTCTTCACCTACCTCCACTCCCTCAACCCCCGCGGGGGTGCGGCCCATCCCTTCCCCGGCAACGCCCGCACGGGCGCGATCCTCTTCACCGCCACCTGCCAGAAGTGCCACGGCACGGTGGGCAGTGGCGGCCACTTCGGCCCCGACCTCGGCCCCAAGGCGGCGGTCATGGTGGACGAGGAGGAGTTCGCCTCCCGCATGCTCCGCCACGCCCCCATCATGGTGGCCCTCGCGCGCGACGTGGACCTCACCTGGCCCAACCTGAGCGGGGCCGAGATGGCCCACATCCTGGCCTACATGCGGTCGCTGAAGGGGGGGGGAACTAGCCTCCTAAGTCCAAGAAGGTCGTTTAGTCGATGCGGTGCGCGCGCGGACGCCGCAAGGCGAGCCCTCACCCCGGCCCTCTCCCAAGGGGAGAGGGAGGAGCATGCCTTCGCCCCAGCGGATCA
>JBBTDR010000556.1:0-1155 GCA_038042665.1 Nitrospinota bacterium | reverse complement strand
CGGGTCGGGCTCGGCCCCCGCCGCGGAGGCCAGGCGGTTCATGCGGTCGGCGTAGTGGGCGGCCTCGTCGCCGACGAACTCGTGGGTGTAGAAGTGGCCGAACCCCTCGGTGGAGAAGAAGCCGAGGGGGAGGCGCCGGCAGGGGCCCAGGCGCAGGGGCGCGCCGGCCGCCCAGGCGGCGGCGGAGGAGTGGAAGAGGCCGCTGAAGTCGACGACGAGGTCGTAGCGCCGCCTCCGCAGGCGCGGGAGCGCCGCGAGCCAGGCGAGGGCCCGGCGCGGCCGCTGCCCTCCCCGGATGAGGAAGCCGCAGGGGAGGCTCTCCACGGCGTCGACGCCGGGGAGGAAGCGGGCGAGGGGGGCCACTCCCGTCTGGACCAAGAGGTGGATCTCGGCCATGGGGAACCGGCGCCGGAGGGCGCGGATGGCCGGGGAGGTCATCATGAGGTCGCCCAGGGCGTCCA
This sequence comes from Nitrospinota bacterium, assembly GCA_038042665.1. Taxonomy (GTDB): domain Bacteria; phylum UBA8248; class UBA8248; order UBA8248; family UBA8248; genus 2-12-FULL-69-37. Next base: position 694 of record JBBTDR010000556.1, on the reverse strand, counting down.
GCTTGATGAGGAGGATGCGCCGCACCCCCTCCATCGTCTCGGAGGAGGGGAAGGCGTCCCGCTGGGGGGGGCGGCCGAGGAGGCGGGTGACCCGGTGGGCCAGCCAGGGGAGGGAGCGCAGCAGCCGGCCCGCCAGGGTTCGGATTCGCATGGGAGGACTCCCGCCGGAGGCCCTTATTCTACCAGCTTTCCAGCGGCTTTTCGGACGCCCAGTGCCCCGGAGCCGCCCTCGAAAGGGAAGACTCCCCCATTTCGCCCTTTCAGGCAAACCGGGGGGCCCGTCAATTCGGAGTTGACCCAAAATGCCAATTCGGAGTTGACCAAAAAGGGGGAAAGGGATAAAAGGAACATACTGTCTTTTATGGGGAGGCCCGTCCCGGCTCTTGCGGCTGCCCAGGAGGGGATCATGATTTACTCGCGCCCCACGGAATACGCACTGCGGGCCTTGACGTACATGGGGGTCCGGAATCCCTCGGGGGTCACGCGCGTCCAGGAGATCGCCCAGGCCGAAGAGCTCCCGGCGCCCTTCCTGGCCAAGGTGCTCCAGCAGCTGGCGCGCTCGGGCCTGCTGATCTCGGTGAAGGGGCCGAAGGGGGGGTTTGGCTTTTCGCGCCCGCCGGCGCAGATCTCGCTCATGGCAGTGGTGGCGGTGGTGGATGGGACCGAGGGTATCAGCCGCTGCGCCGTTGGCTTG
>JBBTDR010000555.1:0-3178 GCA_038042665.1 Nitrospinota bacterium | reverse complement strand
CACCGCCCAGAACACCGTGGGGGTGCAAGGGGTGCATGCCGTCCCGGTGGACTTCATCGCCCAGCAGTTCGACTCCGTGTGCTCGGACCTGCCCGTCGCCGCCGCCAAGGTGGGCATGCTGGCCACCTCCGGGGTGATCGAGGCGGTGGCCCGGAAAGTCCAGCAGTACCGCTTGCGCCACCTCGTCCTGGACCCGGTGATGGTGGCCAAGAGCGGGGACCGCCTCCTCGCCCCGGAGGCCCGGGAGGCCCTCGCCGGCCTCCTCCTGCCGCTGGCCGAGGTGCTCACCCCGAACATCGAGGAGGCCCGCGACCTCCTCGGCGGGAAGCCCGCCCGGAACGTCGAGGAGATGCAGGAAGCCGCCCGCGCGCTCCACCGGATGGGGCCCCGCTACGTGCTCCTCAAGGGCGGCCACCTCACCCAGGGGGCCGCGGACGTGCTCTTCGACGGGAAAGCGTTCACCATCTTCGAGGGGCGGCGGGTGGACACCCCCCACACCCACGGCACCGGCTGCACCCTCTCCTCCGCCATCGCCGCGGGCCTCGCCCAGGGCAAGACGGTCCACGAGGCGGTGGGGGCGGCGAAGGAATACGTCCAGGGCGCCATCGAGAACGCCCTCGCGCTCGGCCGAGGGAGAGGCCCGCTGAATCATATGTACCGTTCCCTCCAGAGGGTGAGCGCGTGAAGAAGCCCAAGTACCTCGTGCGCCCGGGCGAGGCCGCCTCCGGTCCCCTGCCGGTCCCCGGCGGACACAGCCTCTTCCGGATCCTCCTGGACGACCAGACCGTCGGCGCCCGGCAATTCGCCCTCCTGTTCAACGAGTTCGGCCCCGGGCTGACCTCCACGGCCCACAAGCACGACAAGGAGGAGCACGCCTTCTACATCCTGAGCGGCTCGGGCCGGATCGTGATCGAGGGCGAGACCGTCCCTTTCGAGGAAGGGGACGCGATCTTCGTCCCTCCCGGCGCCATGCACCAGATCAGCAGCGGGCCGGGCAAGCCGCTCAAGTACATCGTCATCTACGCCCCGCCGGGGCCCAACACCGCCCTCCGCGAGAAGGGCGCCTACGGGCTCGCGGGCGGGGAGATATCGCCCCAAGGGCCGTCCCGGTAGGGCGCAGGCGGGCGGCATCCTCTAACGAGACGGAAGGCCTATGACGACTGTCATCCAGTTCCAAGTGGTGCCCACTCTCCCCCCCGAGCTCAAGGGGCTCGAGGAGATCGCCCACAACATCGCCTTCGATTGGAGCCCCCGGGCCCGTTCCCTCTTCGCCCAGATCGGGGGGGACGAGTGGGACGCCTGTTCCCACAACCCCGTCCGGATGCTCGGGCGCCTCTCCCAGAAGACGCTGAACGAGGCCGCCCGCGACGAGGGCATTCTCAACGAGCTCCAGGGCGTGCTCCAGGAGCTGCGCACCTACATGACCGAGCCCCGCTGGTACCAGAAGACCTTCGGGGAGAACGGCATCCCGGATCTGCGCATCGCCTACTTCAGCATGGAGTTCGGGCTGACGGAGTCCATCCCCAACTACTCGGGCGGCTTGGGCATCCTCGCGGGCGACCACATGAAGTCGGCGAGCGACCTGGGGCTCCCGCTGGTGGGGGTGGGCCTCCTCTACCAACAGGGCTACTTCCGCCAATACCTCAGCGCCGACGGCTGGCAGCAGGAGCGCTACCCGGACAACGATTTTCATAACATGTCCCTGCGCCTGGAGCGCGACAGCCAGGGCGACCCCATCACCGTGACGGTGGACTTCCCGGACGGCCAGCTCAAGACCCAGATCTGGCGCGTTCAGGTGGGCCGCCTGCCCATCTTTCTCATGGACGCCAACCTGCCCGAGAATACCCCCCCCATGCGGGAGGTCACCCTCGCCCTCTACGGCGGGGACATGGAGAACCGCATCCGCCAGGAGATTCTGCTGGGGGTGGGCGGGGTTCGGCTGCTCCACAAGCTGGACCTGCCCCCGGTGGTCTGCCACATGAACGAGGGCCACTCGGCCTTCCTCGCCCTCGAGCGTATCCGGATGGCGATGGAGAAGTACGGGATCGACTTCCCCACCGCGCGGGAGATGACCTCCGCCGGCAACGTCTTCACCACCCACACCCCTGTCCCCGCGGGCATCGACATCTTCCCGCCCGGCCTGATGGAGAAGTACTTCCGCTCCTACGCGGGCTCGCTGGGCATCGGCTGGGAAGAATTCATGGGCTTCGGCCGGGGCAACCCCTCCAACAGAGAGGAGCCCTTCAACGTGGCCATGCTGGCCCTGCACCTCTCGGGCGGGGCGAACGGCGTGAGCCAGCTGCACGGCCGCGTCTCGCGCAGGATGTGGGAGGGCCTCTGGCCCGGCCTGCCCGGGGACGAAGTGCCCATCGCCTCGATCACGAACGGTGTCCACCTGCCAACCTGGGTTTCCACGGAGATGAAGAACCTCCTCAGCCGCTACCTGGGCCCCCGGTGGCTGAGCGAACCCGACCAGGCGGAGACCTGGGAGCGCATGGACCGCATCCCGGCGGCGGAGCTGTGGCTGGTGAAGGAGCGCGCGAGGGAGAGCCTGATCTCCTTCAGCCGCAAGAACCTCGAGGAGCGGTGGAGGGAGCGGGGCCTCCCGCGCGGCCGCATCGACCTGGCCAAAGAGATTCTCGAGCCGGGCACCCTCACCATCGGCTTCGCCCGCCGCTTCGCCACCTACAAGCGGGCCACCCTGCTCCTCCAGCAGCCCGACCGGCTCATCGCCCTCCTCACCAGCAAGGAGCGGCCCATCCAGCTCATCTTCGCGGGGAAGGCCCACCCCCGCGATCACGAGGGCAAGACCTTCATCCGCGATCTCATCAACTTCGCCCGCCAGCCCGCCGTGCGGCGCCGGGTGGTCTTTCTCGAGGACTACGACATCGAGGTCGCGCGCCATCTCGTCCAGGGGGTGGACCTCTGGCTGAACACCCCGCGGCGGCCCCAGGAGGCCAGCGGCACGAGCGGCATGAAGGCCGCCGCCAACGCCGCGATGAACCTGAGCATCCTGGACGGCTGGTGGGCCGAGGGCTACCGGAGCGACCTGGGGTGGTCCATCGGGGCGGGCGAGGAGTATCAGGACGCCGGCTATCAGGACAAGGTGGAATGCGACAACATCTTCGACCGGCTAGAGCAGGAGATCGTGCCGCTCTTCTACGACCGATCCTCGGAC
>JBBTDR010000554.1:0-2192 GCA_038042665.1 Nitrospinota bacterium | reverse complement strand
CGCCTCGCCTTCCTGGACGCCGAAGGTGCGCATGATCGAGTCGAGGCGTTCGCCGGCGAAGATGCGCAGCAGGTCGTCCTCGCAGGAGAGGAAGAACTTCGAGTGCCCGGGGTCGCCCTGACGGCCGGTCCGGCCGCGCAGCTGGTTGTCGATGCGGCGGCTCTCGTGGCGCTCGGTGCCCAGCACGTGCAGGCCCCCGAGGGCCACCACCTGGTCGTGCTCGCCGGCGCACTGGGCGCGGAACCTCGCGAGCGCCGCCTCGTACCCGGGGCCCTCGTTCGCCTGGGCCTCGGCGTCGGCGAGGAACTCGGGGTTCCCGCCCAGGAGGATGTCGGTGCCGCGGCCCGCCATGTTGGTCGAGATGGTGATGGCCTCGAGGCGCCCGGCCTGGGCGATGATCTCGGCCTCGCGCTCGTGGTTCTTCGCGTTCAGGACGTGGTGGGGCACGCCGCGGCGCTTGAGGAGGGCCGAGAGCTTCTCGCTCTTCTCGATGCTCACCGTACCCACCAGGACGGGGCGGCCCTCCCCGTGCCACTCGGCGATCTCCTCCACCACGGCGCCCAGCTTCTCGCGCTCGGTGCGGTAGACGAGGTCGGCGTGCTCGGTGCGGATGAGGGTCCGGTTGGTGGGGATGACGGCGACGTCGAGCTTGTAGGTCTGGTGGAACTCCGCGGCCTCGGTGTCGGCGGTGCCGGTCATGCCGGCGAGCTTGCCGTAGAGGCGGAAGTAGTTCTGGAAAGTGATGGTGGCGAGGGTGATGTTCTCCTCCTGGATCTTCACCCCCTCCTTCGCCTCGAGGGCCTGATGGAGGCCGTCGCTGTAGCGGCGGCCGGGCATGAGGCGCCCGGTGAACTCGTCCACGATGATGACCTGGTCCTCCTTCACCACGTAGTCGATGTCCCGGGTGAAGAGGGCGTGGGCGCGCAGGGACTGCTCGACGTGGTGGAGCACCGTGATGCTCTGCATGTCGTAGAGGCTCTGGCCCTGGTTCAGGATGCCGGCCCGGCGCAGGATGTGCTCGGCCTCGAGGACGCCCTTCTCCCGGAGGCCCACCGTGCGGCTCTTCTCGTCCACGATGAGGAACTCGTACTTCTTCTTGCTGATGGCGTCCTTGCCCTCCCGGTAGCCGTCGTCGGGCTCCCCCGCCCCGTCCTCCGCGGGCTCCGGCTCGGGCTCCCCCTTCTGCACGCGCAGGAGGGGCTGGATGAGGCGGTCGATCACGGCGTAGAGGCGGGTGGCCTCCTCGGCGGGGCCGCTGATGATGAGGGGGGTGCGCGCTTCGTCGATGAGGATGCTGTCCACCTCGTCCACGATGGCGTAGTGGAGGCCGCGCAGGACGAAGCTGCCGGGCTCGAACTTCATGTTGTCGCGGAGGTAGTCGAAGCCGAACTCGTTGTTGGTGCCGTAGGTGATGTCGGCGGCGTAGGCCTGGCGGCGCTCGGCGTCGTTCAGCTCGTGCTGGACGCAGCCCACCGTGAGCCCCAGGCCCTCGTAGATGGGCCCCATCCAGGCGGTGTCGCGCCGGGCCAGGTAGTCGTTGACGGTGACGATGTGGACGCCCTTGCCAGGGAGCGCGTTGAGGCAGGCGGCGAGGGTGGCCACGAGGGTCTTGCCCTCGCCCGTCTTCATCTCGGCGATGCGCCCCAGGTGGAGCACCATGCCGCCGATGAGCTGGACGTCGAAGTGGCGCATGTTGAGGTAGCGGCGGCCCGCCTCGCGGGCGGCGGCGAAGACCTCGGGGAGGAGGCCGTCCAGGGTCTCGCCGGCGGCCAGGCGGGCGCGGAACCCGTCCGTCTGCCCGCGCAGCTCGGCGTCCGTCATCGCCTGGAAGCGGGGCTCGAGGGCGTTGATCTGCTCGACCTTGGGGCCCAGGCGCCGCAGGAGGCGGTCGTTCGCGGTGCCGAAGACCGACCGCATCACGGAGAAAAGAGACTGGGCGACCGAACCGGCCATGCACGACTCCGAAGCGGCAACTTCCTCCGCCCGGGGCGGCCGGGCGCGGGTCTGGCGGTCAGATTACCATGCGCAGGGGAGGACGGGAAAGGAACCGGGGCGGGGCCCGGGCTATTTCCGGAAAGCCACCTCGTCGACGATGTAGAGCATCGGATTCACCGCCACGCCGTTGAGCCGGATCTCGTAGTGGAGGTGGGGCCCGGTCGAGCGGCCCGTGCTGCCCACCTCGCCGATGGCGT
>JBBTDR010000553.1:0-1518 GCA_038042665.1 Nitrospinota bacterium | reverse complement strand
CCCCCCGCGGGCTGCTCCTGTAGGGGCGATGCTTGTCATCGCCCCCGAATGGGCGAACACGAGGTTCGCCCCTACGAAATCAACCCCTACGTCTTCAGCGCCAGCACCGCCGAGAAGGTGAAGCTGGGGTTCGTGCCCCCCAAGGTCCACCTGAGCCGCAGCCAGGGGCCGATGTTCGCGAGCTTGACCAGCGTCTTCCCCGTCCCCGTGATCTGGGCGGGCTGTGTGTGGATGAAGCCCAGGGCGCCGTCCTCGGGGCCGCACTCGACATCAAAGCTGAGGGTGGGGTTCGTCCCCCCCGCGGCCGTCACGTCGAGGAACACGAGCGCCTCGGCGTAGCGCTCCACGCTCACGGGGCCCGAGTCCCCGCTCCCTGTCTTGGCGGAAGAGGCCGAGAGGGTGATCACCTGCGCGCGCCGGTCGCTCATCGAATTCCCCCCATCAAACCTCCCCCCAGAGGGCCAAGCCTTCGCTTGTCACCGCTCAAGGCCTTGCCCCTTCCCCCCTCAAGGGGGGGAGGTACTGGGGGGGTGGTGTAAAGATAGAAATTCATCTTGCGTACCCCCTGTAGGGGCGACCCCCCGTGGTCGCCCTTCGCCAGGGCAGGCTATTTTCTTGGGGCCCCCAGCGCCTTGGCGCTGGGGCTGGGGGGCCTGCCCCTACATCCCGCCTATGTGAACTCCCCGGGGCGGGTTGACTTCGGCGAGCTCAGTCGAGCCGAAACCCGCCCCTACGTGAATTCGAGGTAGAGCTTGGGTCCCGTCCCCGCGAGCACCACGTGCAGCCCCGTCCCGAAGCGGATGCCGCAGGCCGGCACCTCCAGGCCCGCGCTCGCGTTGGCCGCCGCCTTCACCGTGCGGAGCACCTTCCCGCTGGCTGCGGTGTTGTCGTAGATCGTCGCGGTGGCGGCGTCCGCCCCCGCGGTGAGCACCGCCCCCAGGAGCTTCCCGCTCCCCGTCTTGGCCGTGCCCGTCGCCGCGACTTCGGTGGTTTCCGCCGGGTACATATCCGATGAATCCTCCTGTAGGGGCGCACGGCCGTGCGCCCCTACGAATGCGCCACCCATGCAGGGGCGGGGTGGCTAGTTCGGCGCGAACTCGACGACGACGGCCAGGGGCGGGAGCGCCTGGCCCGTCCCGACCTGCTCGACCTGGAGCCCCAGCTGCGTCCCCTGGGCGGCCGCCAGCGGCGAGGCCGGGGCGTAGAGGACGAGCCCGGCCACCCCGATGTCGTTGCCGAGGGTGAGGTCGTAGTTCGCGATCTCCGCCGCCCCCGCGCCGTTGGTCCCCCGGTTGATGAGGTTCAGGTGCTTGGTGTTCGTGTTCGCCCCGGTGATGGCGGCGCCGGGGATGATCTTCACCTTCTCGATCTTGCAGCTCACCGGGGCCTCGAAGATGACGTGGGTCTTCGAGGCGTCCGCCGCCGCCGTGGGCTCGATGCCCGCGCGCTGGTCGTGGGTCCCGGGCGTGTCGTATGCCTGCCGCTGAGCCATCTGGTCCTCCTTTTCCGGGCAGGCAC
>JBBTDR010000552.1:0-1193 GCA_038042665.1 Nitrospinota bacterium | reverse complement strand
GCACTTGGTTAACTAATTAAAAACGGCCACCGCCCGGATGGGGCTCCCCGTGCCTTCCCTGATCTTGAGCGGGAGGCCGATGAACTGGAACTGGCCCTTCCCGATGAGTTCCTCCAGGTTGCAGAGGCTCTCCATGTGGGTGATGCCCAGCTCATGGCAGGCCTTGTGGACGAGGGAGTTGACGTCCCCCTCCGGGCCCGGGCGCATGGAGTCTATTCCGAAGCTGACGATCCCCTGCTTGGCGAGCCACTCGGTGGCCGCGATGTTCACGCCGGGGTTGTCGGTGGCGTAGGCCGGTTTGCCGAAGGTCCGGGCATGGTGGCCCGTGCAGAGGAGCACGGTGCCGCCCTTGGGGATCGGGGCCCCGGCCTTCGCGGCCGCTCCCTCGAGGTCCTGGGGCGTGATCTCGGCCCGGGGGGCCTTGTGGCGCAGGTCGAGGCACACGCCGGGGACGATGCACCTCTCGAGCGGGAACTTGTCGATGGGGGTCCCCGTCTTGTGGAAGTGGCGGGGGGCGTCGAGGTGGGTGGTGCCGTGGTCCGGCATCTGGATGTACATGACGGCGTTGCCCCAGACGTTGCCCGAGTCCCGGAACGCCTCGTCGTGGTCCTTCCACATCCCCACGATGATGGAGGGCTGGCCGGGGTAGGAGGGGGTGCGGTGGTAGATCTCGCGGGCGAGGTCGACGATCTTCATTCGTGCTCTCCTTGGGTGCCGTCCCTACACGGTGGCGCGCAGGACATGAAGGCCGTGGTTCTTGTCGGTCACGTAGATGAAGCCCCGCCGGTCCACCAGGACGTCCTCGCTCTGGGTGACGAGGGTCTTGGGGAGCATCCCCAGGCGGCGGGCGGGGTCCGAGGGCACGTAGTAGGCGATCTCCCGCGGGTGGACCGGGTCTTTCAGGTCGTAGAGCCGGAGTCCCGCGTTGAAGTAGGTCAGGTACACGCGGTCGTCCCGCTGCTCCAGGCAGGAGAGGCCCTGGGGGTGGTGCTGGTTGTGGGGCCCGAAGCGCCCGCCCCGCTCGCAGAAGTTCTTGTGGCTGTAGCCCGGCGGGGGCTCGGGGGTGGGAAAGAGGCTCATCAGGCGCGGGGCCTTCTCGTCGCGGATGTCGATGACGGCGGCGTAGTTCAGCGGCTCGTCGCAGTTCTCCTTGAGGGCCTCGCTGTTGGCGATGGCGATGCCCCGCTTGAGGA
>JBBTDR010000551.1:0-11189 GCA_038042665.1 Nitrospinota bacterium | reverse complement strand
GCGCCACCGTCCACATCAGCTGGCACTCGGGGGCAGCGGGCGGCTTCATCGCGCGCTCGAAGGAGATGGCCGCCGCCAAGCGGCCGGGCGAGCACAGCAAGCACATGCTGGGCGGCCCGCTGGTGACCCTCAGGGGGAGCCGCGCCGCCGCCGAGTACGACGTGGTCTTGCACCAGCGGAGGCTCGTGGACGGGGTGGAGCTCGACTTCGCGACCTGGAGCCGCTACCTGGACTTGCTGGAGAAGCGGGACGGGGCGTGGAAGATCCACCGGCGCACCGCCATCTACGAGAAAGACCGGATGGACCCCTACGAGCCCGGCAAGGCGGGTGCGGATTTCCATGCCTCGATCAACCTCGAGGGCTTCCCCGCCGGCATCCGCTACCATTGCTGGCGGAACGCGCGGGGCGGGCACCGGCCCCCCCAGGGGGTGGTCCTGGCGGGCAGCGCGGAGGAGGCCGCCACCCGCGGCTACGCGGCGAGGTGGCTCTCGGGCGAAGCGGCGCAGTGAGGGCCTCCCCGGGAGATCGGGCGAGATGAGCGTCTACATCCTGAGGCGGCTGCTCCTCCTCATCCCCACGCTGTTCGGCGTCTCGGTGGTCATCTTCCTCTCCATCCGCATGATCCCGGGAGATCCCGCCGAGGCCCTCGCCGGCGAGCTCGCCACGCGCGAGTACGTCGAGGAGATCCGGCGAATCTACGGCCTGAACGAGCCCGTCCACGTCCAGTACCTGATGTACCTGAAGCGGACGCTCCGCGGGGACTTCGGGAGGTCCATCCACACGGAGCGCCCGGTGCTCACGGAAGTGCTGACCCGCTTCCGGAACACCCTTCAGCTGGCCGTGCTGAGCATGCTGCTGGCCACCCTGCTGGGCCTGGGGGCGGGCATCCTCTCGGCCGCCTACCCCTACTCCAAGCTTGACTACGGCTGCATGTCGGCCGCCCTGGTGGGCATCTCCATGCCCGTCTTCTGGCTGGGGCTCCTCCTGATGGCGTTCTTTTCCGTGTACCTGGGGTGGCTCCCGGCCGGCGGCAAGGGCACGCCCGCCCACCTGATCATGCCCTCCTTCACCCTCGGCATCACGGCCATGGGGCTCATCGCCCGGATGACGCGCAACACCATGCTGGAGGTCATCCACCGGGAATTCGTCACCACCGCCCGGGCGAAGGGGGTGGGGGAGCGCGCCATCCAGTACAAGCACGCCCTGCGGAACGCCCTCCTGCCCATCGTGACGGTCATCGGCCTGCAATCGGGCTATCTGCTCGGGGGGGCGGTCGTCACGGAGTCGGTCTTCGCGTGGCCGGGGCTGGGCCGGTACGTGGTCGAGGCCATCCGCTTGCAGGACTACCCCGCCGTCCAAGGGTCGCTCATCTTCTTCGCCCTGATCTTCATGCTGGTGAACCTGGGGGTCGACCTCCTCTATTCGGTGATCGACCCGCGGATCCGCTACGGGGGAGGCAAGAAATGAGGAGCCAGGGGCTCGCGGCCGCGGCGCCCCAGGCGGAGGAGCCGGGGGAACACCGGAGCCTGCGGGCCATCATGTGGGCCCGCCTCCGCCGCCACCGGGTGGCCATGGCCGGGGGGGTGTTCATCGTCCTGTTCGTTCTCGCCGCCCTCGCGGCGCCCCTCCTCAGCCCGCACGGCCCCCTGCGCACCGACCTGCAGAACACCCTCGCCAAGCCCTCCCTCACCCACCCCTTCGGGACGGACCACTTCGGGCGGGACGTCCTGAGCCGGGTCGTCCACGGCGCGAGGATCTCCCTCCTCATCGGGGTGGTGTCCGTGACGATCGGGGCGGCCGGGGGCATCCTGCTGGGGCTGGTGGCGGGTTACTTCGGAGGCGCGGCCGACACCCTCATCATGCGGGTGGTGGACGTGATGCTGACCTTCCCCCGGATCATGCTGGCGATCCTCCTGATCGCCATCATCGGCACGGGCATCGCCAACATCATGGTGGCGGTGGGGGTATTCTCGATCCCCACCTTCGCGCGCCTGGTCCGGAGCTCGGTCCTCGGCCTCCGGGAGACCGAGTTCGTGGAGGCCGCCCGGGCCATCGGGAACCGCCACCGGCGCGTCATCTTCAGGCACATCTTCCCCAACACGCTGGGGCCGATCATCGTGCAGTTCACCTTCCTGATGGCCACCTCCATCCGGGTGGCCTCGACGCTCAGCTTCCTGGGGATCGGCGTCGACCCCCCGACGCCGGAGTGGGGGGCCATGCTGGCCGACGCCCGCGCCTACATGCACATCGCCCCCCACCTCCTCATGATCCCGGGGCTCACCCTCATGGGCGTGGTCTTCTCCCTCAACCTCTTCGGGGACGGCCTCCGGGACGCCCTGGACCCCAGGCTCCGGGCCTGAGGCCCCGCAAATCAAAATCCTCCCGGGCGAGGGGTGCACCCGGGAGGAGGCGTGGAACGGCTGGGGCGTTCTCAGGCCAGGTCGGCCATGAGGGAGCGGATGTCCGGCAGGTTCTCCAAGGCGACGAGCACCCCGAGCACCTTCTCGATCTTCCCGGGCGCGAGCCGCCGGCGGGCGCAGTCCCGGAACTTGCCGTGGATCTCCTCCCGGGAGAGCGGCAGGGAGGCGTTGCCCCGGGAGCGCTCGCCCCGCTGGCGGAAGGTGCGCCCGTCGCGGGTCCGGACGGTGACGGTGGCGGGCTTCGGGGCGCCGTGCGGCACTTCTCCCTCGGCCATGTGGACGCGGACCCTCTCCATCATGGCCCGGGCGGCGGGGGCGTTCACGGCGCCGTCGGTGAAGGTGTCGAGCCGCAGGGCGCCGTCCAGGAGGAGCCGGGAGAGGATGTATTCGCCCGAGAACTTCCCCTCGAGCCCGGTCCTGGGGTCGTGGTGGCGCAGGTTCACGTAGTTGGGCTCGAGGAGGTCCACGTCCACGCTCTCCACGTCGGCCCCGGTGAAGCGCTCCTTCTCCATCAGGCCGCGCAGGACATCCACCGAGATGTGGGAGGACATGCAGCAGGGGTAGGGCTTGAGGTTGACGCCCGGGGAGTCGAGGACGAAGGGGTTCCCCAGGCGATCGATGATGTCCGCCATCCGGTACTTGCCCGGCCCGCTGAAGGTCTCGCAGAAGCCCGCCTTGGCGTCCAGGACGTCGGTGTGGGAGTTGACGCCCGCGGCCGCAAGGCCCGCCGCGCGCACCCCCGCCTCGGCGGCCAGGCCCGCGTGGACGGGCTTCATCATGGTCCCGAAGTTCGCCCGCAGGCCGGAGGCGTGCGAGGCCGCGCAGCCGAGGGCCATCCGGGTGGCCTCGACGCCGAGGCCGCGCAGCTTGGAGGCCGCCGCCGCCGCCCCCATGGCCCCCAGGACGCAGGTGGGGTGCCACCCGTTGCGGTGCAGGGCCATGTTCATCCCCGCCCCCAGCTTGGAGGCGACCTCGAAGCCGATGACGTAGGCCTCGATCACCTCCCGGCCGGAGGCCCCCCGGGTCTCCGCCTGGGCCAGGGCGGCGGGCAGCACCCCCACGCTCGCGTGGCCGTTCAGCATGTTGTTCGAGTCGTCGAAGTCCAGGGCGTGGGCGAGGGTGCCGTTGGCGAGAGCGGCCCAGGGGGGGGAGGTCTTGAGCCCGGCCCCGATCACCGCCGCCGCCGGGGAGCCGCCCATCTCCCGGACGTAGCGGATGATGCTCTGCCCGACGCCCTCGGGGATCGCCGCCAGGGTGACGCCAATGGTGTCCAGGATGGACGTCTTGGCCGCCGCGACGACCTTCCCGGGGATGGACTCGAACCGGGTTTCGACGATGAACCGCGCCAACGCCTCCGTGGGGGTCATGCTCTTCCCTCGCCTCCCGAATGGTTTTCGCTCCGCCCCAGCCAACCGGCGGCCGAGCCGTTCACGAACGAGATTCCGCCCCGCGCCCGATGGGAAGACCACGCCGAAACGGGGGGAAGGACAGCCTATGGGGCAAGCATAGCACAGCCTTGGACCGGGGGCCTCTGGCGCGAAACGGCCGGGGGAGAGAGGCGGCGGCGCCCGCCTGGCGGGGCTGCCCGCCAGCGGAGGGCGCGGACGGGCATTCCGGCGCGCGTGGCCCAGGGCCTTATCCCGACGCCGTCGCCCCGTCGATCGAAATGATGGAGCCGCTCATGAAGTCGTTCACCGGGGAGACCAAGAAGACGGCCGTGGCCGCGATGTGCTCGGGATCCCCGAAACGCCCGAGCGGGATGCCCTTCAGACGGGTGGCGGTGTAATCGGGCTCCCTCTCCATCTTCGTCTTCACCCGGCCGCTGGGAACAAGGCCGGGCGCGAGGCAGTTGACCTGAATCCCATAGGGCCCGACCTCCATGGCCAAGCTCCGGGTGAACAGCTCGAGAGCCGCTTTCGTGCCGCAGTAAAGGGTCCGCTCCGGCCGCGCATGATGGCCCGAGACCGAGCCCATCATGAGAATGTGGCCGCTCCGCTGGGGAATCATGGCCTTCACCGCCTCGCGCGCGGCGAAGTAGAAGGATTTCACGTTCACCTCATACATGAGGTCGATCTCTTCGTCCGTCACTTCGATGAGGGGCTTGAAGTTCCGGGTGCCCGCGCAGTTGATCAAGATATCCAGGCCGCCGAGAAACGCGACCCCATCCCGCACCGCCGCTCCCCCCTGCCGGGAGTCGGAGAAGTCGTAGCCCTTGCCGTCCGCGCGCACCCCCGAGGCGGCGCAGCCCTGGACGGTTTCCTTCAGGGCCCTGGCATTGCCGCCGCCCACCGCCCAAACGTCCGCCCCCTCGGCCGCGGCGCGAAGAGCGATGGCCGCCCCCATTCCGGAGGACGCCCCGGTCACGACCGCCCGCTTCCCTTTTAGAACTTTTTCCGGCATGGCTGGAACCCCTTCCTGTATGAGACCGGCCTCACCCCGGCGGCCTTTCCGCCAGCCGGGTACTCTAGCAGAAAGGCGGGGTTAGACGCCCAGCTTGTAGAGCCTCCGCATCCCCACCGGCGATCCCGCGGCGGTCTGCCTTCCGGCGCCGGGCGCTTCCACCCGAGCCAGTCCCCGCGGATGGCACGCCACCCTCCAAGAGCACCGGGCCGAAACCATGATATCCTCCGGAGCGCTGCGGGTTCTCCCTATATCCTCATATCCTCATTTTCAGGGATGGGCATGGCCCCAAAACCGGTGAAGAAGAAAACCATCGGCTTCATCGGCCTCGGCCTCATGGGCCGGGCCTTCTCCCAGAACCTCCTCGCGGACGGCCACGCCGTCGTGGGCACCGACCCCGCGGCGGACGCACGGAGGAAGTTCCAGCGCCTCGGCGGCCGCCCTCTCGGCTCTCCCCGCGAGGTGGCCGAGGCGGCGGACATCCTCTTCATCTCGGTGCCCAACTCGAAGATCTCCCTCCAGACCTCCCAGGGGAAGGACGGCTACCTCGCCTTCTCCCCGGGGAAGGCCCCCGGGGCGGTGCTGGACACCACCACCTCCGACCCCGCCGACTCCCGCAAGCACGCCGCGCTGTGCGGGCGGAAAGGGGTCTCCTATCTGGACGCCAGCGTCAGCGGGAACAGCGCCTTCGCGGCCAGGCGGGAAGGGACCTTCCTCGTCGGGGGAGACAAGAAGGCCTACCTGAAGGTGGAGCCGCTCCTGGCCTCCCTGCTCTCCGACTGCGTCTACTGCGGGGCCTCCGGCATGGGAGCCTCCATGAAGGTCGCGGTGAACTACCTGACCTCGATGGGGCGGTGCGTCATCGCCGAGACCCTGCGGCTCGGCCTGCGCAGCGGCTTCAAGCGGGAGTTCTTCCTCGAGGCTCTCCTGCGCAGCCGCGCGGGCGGCTGGCGCCAGCTCAGGGACATGGGCCCCCGCATGATCCGCCAGGATTTCTCCAACCCGGCCAGCACCGTGGACGTCCTGGCGAAGGACATCCAGCTCGGCCTCACCCTGGGGGCCCGCGTCGGCGCGCAGACGCCCATCGGCCGGGCTGGGCTGCCCTTGTACAAGGAGTGCCAGAAGGCGGGCCACGGCGGGCTGGACAGCACCGCCCTCTACCTCGCCTACGTGGACCGGGAAAAGAAAAAAGGGCGCCGCGGGAAATAAAAAGCCGGCCTCCGGTTTGGCTCGCCCGGGCGCGGAAGATGCGAGCTTCCGCTTGCCTGGGAACGCGGCGAGGAGGAAGGACGTTGAGGGACGGAAAACGGCATTGGGCCTCAATCGCTTGCTCTCTCCTTCTCGTCCTGCCTCTCGCATGCGCGTCCGGGGACGAGGACCCGAGGATCCAGGTCCTGGCCAAGAGCGTCGACTACGGCAAGATTCCCGTCGGGCAGATCGTCAAACACCGCTTCGACCTCAAGAACGCGGGCGGCGCCCCGCTCAAGATCACGAACACCCTCCTCCCAGGCGGCACCATACAGACGAAAGCCCTGGAGGGCTGCTGACCGCCCCGCGCGGTTGTGGGTGCCACAACCCTGAAGCCGGGCGAAGCAAGCCACGTGGACATCTCCTTCACCATGACCAAGGGGATGGAAGGGCCACATCACTTCCTGATCGTTCTCCAGACGAACGATCCCCGGAACCGCACCGTCGAGCTGAGCATCAAAGCGGACTTCAGCGTGAATTGAGCCCGAGCGGGAACGTCCACACCGCCCGGCGCGATCCCGCAATGGATCGGACCGTCTGGGAGCATGTGTCCCGACAGGCCTACCCCCGGAACGGCGCCACTTCGACCGCCTGCCCGCTCGCCACGCTCTCGAGCATGGCTTCCAGGACCGCGACGACCTCCAGCCCTTCCGCCCCGCCCACGTCCGGCCGCCTCCCTTCGCGGATGCACCGGGCGAAGTGCGTGAACTCGTCCGCCACGCCATCCCCCAGCTGGTTGGGGAGCTCCCGGCGGACAGGCTCATCGCTCTTCTGAAGATACAGCCGGGCGCCGTCCTCCTCGCTCCAGGCGGCGGCCTCGGTGCCGAACGCGGCGGCCGTGGCATGGAACGGGATGACCGTCGAGGTCCCGACGTAGCCGAGCGCCCCGCTCTCAAACTCCAGGATCATGGTCGTCACATCGTCGAGGTTCGACTTCCCCAGGAGCCTCTTGCTGAACGCCGAGAGGCGCTTCACCGGCCCGGCGAAATGGTGCAGCAAGTCCACCATGTGGATGCCCATCCCCGTCATCCCGCCCAGCGGCGACTCGGCCGGGTCGTTCCGCCAGCCGGGCCCCAGATTCCGCATCGCGGGGTGGGAATAATTCGCCTCGAACTGATGGAGCATCCCCAGCTCGCCCCGCCCGATCATCTCCCGGATGCGGCGGTACCCGCCGAACCATCTCCGCTTGTGCCCCACCTGGAGGACGACGCCCGCCCGCTCCGCCGCCCGGATGCACCGCCTCGCGTCCAGAACCCTCAGGGTGAAAGGCTTTTCGACAAAGATATGCTTCCCGGCCGAGGCCGCCTGGCAGACGATGTCCGCATGGGTGGAATGGGGGGTGGCGATG
Source organism: Nitrospinota bacterium (assembly GCA_038042665.1). Lineage (GTDB taxonomy): Bacteria > UBA8248 > UBA8248 > UBA8248 > UBA8248 > 2-12-FULL-69-37. The sequence goes on along the minus strand of JBBTDR010000551.1, from coordinate 3,773 downwards.
ATCACCCCCTCGACCCCCGGGTCGCGGAGAAGCTCCTCCAGGCTGGAAGCGGGACGGCAGCCGAACTTCCCCGCGAAGGCGGCGCGGGCCTCCGCCGAAGCATCAAAGCACCGGACGATCTCCGCGGCGCCGCCCCGGGCGACCGCCGCGGCCAGCGTGCCCGCCCATTTGCCCAGGCCGATCGACCCCAGGCGCACCCTCTCGGCCACCCCCTCGCCCTCCCTTGATAAACCCCGATGGATTTCTATTTATACAGCAAATTCAAAGGATTTACAGCCGTACCACGCCCCGGAACCCAAGGCCCATGAGCCGCAGGCCGGGGGAGGAAAACCCGCCAGCGGCGTGGTATTCTTACGCCTTAAGGTTTGGCGGAACTTCCCCAAATCCGGCTGCCCCTCCACGCAGGAGGGGCCTCCACGGAGAAGCACCTCCTTTCAGTCGGAGAAAGGCGAGGCATGGCGAAACTCACCCGGGACAAGGCCCTCTGGATGTACGAGACGATGCTCCGGATCCGCGCCTTCGAGGAGCGCGCGATCCAGGTGTTCCAGGCGCGCGAGCTGCCCGGCTTCATCCATCCCTACATCGGCGAGGAGGCCATCGCCGCCGGAGTCTGCGCCCATCTGACGCTGAAGGACCAGATCACCTCCACCCACCGGGGCCACGGCCACATGATCGCCAAGGGGCTCCCGTTCGGCGGGATGATGGCCGAGCTCTACGCCAAGCGCACCGGCTGCTGCAAGGGCAAGGGCGGCTCCCTGCACATCGCCGACCAGGACTTGGGCGCCCTGGGCGCGAGCGGCATCGTGGGAGGCGGGATTCCCATCGCGGTGGGCGCCGCCCTCGGCTTCAAGCTGCGGGGCGAGGAAGAGGTGGCCGTCAGCTTCTTCGGGGATGGGGCGAGCAACATCGGGGCCTTCCACGAGGGGATCAACATGGCCGCGACGTGGCGGCTGCCCGCCGTCTTCGTGTGTGAGAACAACGGCTTCGCCCAGAGCACCCCCCGCGCCGTCCACCAGAGCGTCGCGGACATCGCCGAGCGGGCCAAGGCCTACGCCATACCGGGGGTGGTGGTGGACGGCATGGACCCGGCCGCCGTCTTCGAGGTCGCCGGGGAGGCCATCGAGCGAGCCCGCCGGGGCAAGGGCCCCACCCTGATCGAGGCCAAGACCATGCGCTTCTGGGGGCACTACCTGGGCGACCCGGGCACCGACTACGGGCACGACAAGGAAGTCGTAAAATGGAAGAAGCGCGACCCCATCGCCGCCTTCCGCGCATCCCTGCTCAAGCGGAAATGGCTCGCGCCGAAGCGAGACAGCGAGCTCAACGCCCGCATCGCGGCGGAGCTGGACGCCGCCGTCGAATTCGCCCGCCGGAGCCCCGAGCCCGAGCCCGGCGACCTCATGCGGGACGTCTACGCCACGGCCTGACCCTCCGAAGGGAAGCCCCCCATGCGCGAGATCATGTACCGCGAGGCGATTGTCGAGGCGCTCGACGAGGAGATGACGCGGGACGAGCGGGTGTTCCTCCTCGGGGAGGACATCGCCCAGTTCGGCGGCTCCTTCAAGGCGACCCTCGGCCTCTTCAAGAAGTTCGGCCTCGAAAGGGTGCGGAACGCCCCCATCGCCGAGGAGGGCATCGTCGGCGCCACCCTGGGGGCCGCCCTGGTGGGCATGCGGCCCGTGGCCGACCTGCACTTCATCGACTTCACCACCGTGGCCATGAACCAGATCGTCAACCAGGTGGCCAAGGTGCGCTACATGTTTGGGGGCAAGGCCAAGACCGGCCTCGTCCTGCGCATGCATGGAGGCGGGGGCAGCAGCGCGGCCGCCCAGCACTCCCAGAGCCTCGAGGCCTGGTACGTCCACGTCCCCGGCCTCAAGGTGGTGATGCCCTCCACCGCCTATGACGCCAAGGGGCTCCTCAAGAGCGCCATCCGGGACGACGACCCCGTCATCTTCATCGAGCACCGCTTTCTCTACACGGTGAAGGGCCCCGTCCCCGAGGAGGAGTACACCATCCCCCTCGGGGTGGCCGAGGTGAAGCGGGAAGGGAAGGATGTGACCATCGTCGCCACCTCCGCGATGGTCGGGAAATCCCTTCAAGCGGCGGAGGCGCTGGCCAAGGAGGGCGTCAGCTGCGAGGTGGTGGACCCGCGCACCCTCTTCCCCCTGGACAAGGAGACGATCCTCGCCTCCATCCGGAAGACGGGGCGGCTGGTCATCACCCACGAGGCGGTGAAGCGGTGCGGCTGGGGGGCGGAGATGGCGGCCCTCGCCGCGGAGGAGGCGTTCGACTATCTCGACGCTCCCCTTGTGCGCGTCTGCGGCAAGGAGACGCCCATCCCCTATTCGCCCAAGCTGGAGAAGCTCTTCATCCCCCAGACGGAGGACATCATCGCCGGGGTGCGGAAGGCCCTGGGGGACGGCGCCTAGAAAAGGGGGATGCCGGGCACCTTGACCCGCGTCCGGTAGACCGAGGACGTGGCGGTGATGAAGAGGTCCCGCATGTCCTCCCCGCCGAAAGCCAGATTGGCGGCCCGCTCCGGCACCCGGATCGCCCCCAGGAAGGCCCCCTCCGGCCCAAAGACGTGGACCCCGTCCGGGCCGGTGCAGTAGAGGTTGTCCCCGCTGTCCACCTTCATCCCGTCCGGGCGCCCCGGCCCCTCGCCAACCGTCTCCGCCCATACCGCGCCGCCGCAGACCAGGCCATCGGGCTGGACCTCGAAGACCCGGATGTGCAGCCGCCTGGTGTCGTTGACGAACAGCCGCTTCTCGTCCCGCGAGAAGCACAGCCCGTTCGGGACGAGGAAACCACTCGCCAGCAGCGTCAGGTTCCCCCCGTCAGGGTCAACCCGGAAGAAGCCCTGGAAATCGAGCTCCTGGGGGCGGAACCTCCCGTAGCGCTCCCCCCGGCCGGCGATTGGATCGGTGAAATAGACCCGGCCATCGCTCCGGACGACGATGTCGTTGGGGCTGTTGAGCTGTTTCCCCTGATAATGCGACGCGAGCACTGTCAATGAGCTGTCCGGTTCCTCGCGGACGACCCGGCTGGTGTTGTGCTCGCAGCTCAGCATCCGGCCCTGCCGGTCGAAGGTGTTGCCATTGGCCATGTGGGTGGGCTGGCGGTGGATCGACAGCTTTCCCTCCCGGCCCTTCCCGGCCGGCACCCAGCGGAAAATCTTGCTGTCGGGGATATCGGAGAACGTCAGGTGGCGCCCGGCGGGGTGCCAGATCGGCCCCTCGGTGAAAATGAAGCCGGTGGCGATCCGCTCCATCTCCAACCGATCGCCCACCACTTCGCGGAAGCGCTCGTCCCTGATCTCGACGCTCATCGGCTCCCTTCCCGTCCTCGAAAAAGAGTCCCCGCCGGCAAGCTATCCCGCCCTCTCGAGGATGCGCCCCACCCCTGAAACATTTGTAGCCTCGCAGGAGAGGGATGAAAAAACATCAATATAATCAATGTTTTCACGGATTGCCCCCCGGAAGGAAAAATCGCGGATGGCTCCCGCTGCCCCCTCCCGGCCGGCGCCGGGGGGGGCCGCCCGGGCGCGGGTGGACCGGCGGGCGGAGGACCGGCATGATCGCGCCGGAACCCACCGGCATCCCCTCCAGACCCGGATGGCGGCCACGGCGCACCCTAGGCTCCCCCGGGGCGCCCCTCCGGCCGATCTTCTGGGCGAGACCCACGGGGCGGCCCGGAGCGGCTGCGCATTGCCCAGCCGGGCGCCGGACGATCCACGGACAACGGAACCGCCTGGGCACCATAGGGACGGC
>JBBTDR010000550.1:0-1021 GCA_038042665.1 Nitrospinota bacterium | reverse complement strand
GCCTCACGCGCACCGAGGCCGGGGGGGGATCGTAGGCCCCCGGCTCGCTCAGCAGGCGGACCGTGTCGAAGACCGTGCGCGAGGCGACCGTCATTCTTCCGTCCTCCGCGGCCCCCGGGAGAAACCGCCCCTGCCTAAAATGTACTCGCCGGGCGCGCTCCCCGGCCACCTTTATGACACCCGGGCCGCCGGGCCGGAGGCGGCCTTGCCTCCGCACCGCCCTCCCGCCATGATGGAGTGGTCTTCTTTATCCGGTCCCTGTGGAGATGCGAGGAGATGCCGCCGATGCGGTGGGACGCGGTGATCGTCGGGGGGGGCATCATCGGCCTCTCCAGCGCCATGGCCCTCTCCCAGCGGAACCCCGGGCTCCGGCTGCTCGTCCTGGAGAAGGAGGGGGCGCCCGGCCAGCACCAGTCCGGCCGCAACAGCGGGGTCATCCACGCCGGGCTCTACTACCGCCCCGGCTCCCTGAAGGCCGGGATGTGCGTCCAGGGCGCCCGGGCCATGGTGGCCTTCGCCAAGGAGCACGGCATCCGCCACGAGCTGTGCGGCAAGCTGGTGGTGGCCACCTCCCCGGAGGAGCTGCCCCGCCTCGAGGAGCTCCTCCGCCGGGGGACGGCGAACGGGGCCCCGGGCCTCGAGATGGTCGGCCCCGAGCGCCTGCGGGAGATCGAGCCCCACGCCGCGGGCCTGCGCGCCCTCTGGTCGCCGGGGACGGGCATCATCGACTACCCCGCCGTGGTCCGGGCCTACGCCCGCATCGTGCGGGAGCGGGGGGGCGAGATCCGCACAGGGGCCAAGGCCACCGGCGTCCGCCGCCTGGGCGGGGAGACGGTGGTGGAGACCACCGCCGGGGACTTCGCCTGCGGCTTCCTCCTCAACTGCGCGGGCCTCCACGCCGACCGCGTGGCCCGGCTGGCGGGGGGCGATGTGGGGCTCCAGATCGTCCCCTTCCGGGGGGAGTATTACGAGCTCGCCCCCGGGCGCCGCTCCCTCGTGCGGGGGCTCATCTACCCGGTGC
>JBBTDR010000549.1:0-1168 GCA_038042665.1 Nitrospinota bacterium | reverse complement strand
CCGCGGGCCCCGCCATCGACACCGGGGCCGGCGGCGCGGGGTTGGTGATGGCAAGCGCCGCCGTGGCCGCCGCTATCTGCGCCGGAGGCGCCGGCGCGGGCGGGGTCGGAGCCGCAGCGCCCACGTTGGACTGGGTCGAGTTGCCCGGCGTCACCGTCACCGCGGGGGGAGGCGTCGCCGGAAGCACCGGCGCCGGGCCCGGGGCCGGAGCGCGCGGCGCTGGAGGCCGGTCCGTGACCGCGGGCTGCCGCGCGTCCACCGTCCCCACGGTCGTGATCAGGTTCGTGTTCCCCGCAGGGTTCACGCTCAAGAGCGCGTCCGTCCCGCGGAGGCCCGCCACCAGGGTCGGCGTCAGGACATCCACCCTCGAGTTCGGGTTCTCGGTCGCCGAGGTGTTCACCCGGATCGTCCCCGCCCGCAGGCGGAGCTTGATGGCGCGGAACTTGTCCTTGGGGTTGTAGACCATCTCGTCGATGGTCATCACGGTGTCCTCGCTGATGGAGAGCGTCGTGCCGTCGTCAAAGAGAAGCTCCACCCGCGCGCCGAACGTGGTCTCCTCCGAGTCCCGGAATATCACCGCCTCGGCGCCCGTCATCTTGATGGGCTTGTCCGCCCCCGCGCGCTGGATCGTGGCTTCTCCCTGGAAGGACTTGATCAGCCCGACGTCATCCGGTTCGAGGATGCCCTTCTGCTTGAGGAAGTTTTTCTGCTCGCCCAGCTCCGCCCCGGGTTGCCCCCCCGAAAGAACGTGGTAGAGCGCGATGAAGTCCGTCCGCGTCAGCGGGTCCTCGGGCTTGCTCCCCTCCAGCGCCTTCACCCCGCGCGCCGCCAGCCGGCCCGCCACCGCCGCGAACCTCTCCGCGGGCGGGAGCGCCTCGGCCCCCTCGGGCACGTAGGCCGCCGCCTCGGGCGGCCGCGTCGCCTGATCGACGAAGAAGCGCTCCACGAACTTCCCCTTCGTCATGGGCCCCTCAACCCCGGCCGCCGCCGCCGCCACCGCTCCCTGCGAAGCCGCCTGGACGATCCCCGCCGCCTCGATCCCGGCGGCCGCCGCCGCCGCCACCGCTCCCTGCACCACCACGTTCACGGGGACGCCCGCCAACATCGCCGCGTAGGCGGCCATGTGGGCCGCCGCTTCGGGTTTCTGCCCCGAGCGGATGAGCCCCTC
>JBBTDR010000548.1:0-1134 GCA_038042665.1 Nitrospinota bacterium | reverse complement strand
CCATGGCCATCGCGTTCCAGCGCACCAGGCTCTTGATGCGCCGCTCGCGCTGGCGGTCGCCGGGGAAGGGGGGCTGCTTCTCGCGGGTGATGGTGTTGATGTAGGGGGTGTTGGCCGAGAAGGGGAACACCACCCCGTGGCGGTGGGCGTAGATCTGGAGCTCGTGCAGGAGCTCCTTGACGCGCCCGGGGCCCCGGGTCTTGAGGACGTACTCGAGCGACTCCATCCACTCCTGGGACTCGATCCGGTCGATCGTCTCGGCGTCGTCCCCCTGGGCGGGGGGAGGCGGGGCGGCCCCCGGTTCGGGGTCGAACTGGGCGCCGCCGTTCCACTCTTTGCCCTCGGCCCGCCCGCCCTCATCCAGCCGGAAGGCGGCGGCCTCCGGGGCGGGATCGGCGGAGGCGGCTTGTTCCTCGGCCCCGGCCGCATGGATCTCCCTTGGATCTTGAGCCATCGGATTGCGGAACCTCCCTGACTGAGGCGTCCGAGCGAGCCCCGCCGTTTCTTCCTGCATGTAGTATCGCACTCTGCTATCAAACAGCAAATGCCGCACTCCGTTCCCGGACCTTTGATCCCCGGGGCACGCTCCCGCCCTTCTCCGGCGGGAGGGGCGGGGCGTCGCCCGCGGGCCGGAGGGGAGGCTTGGGATCGGAATCGGACGGCGCGCTCTTTTTTCGCGGAAGGGGATTCTCCCCCCGCCGGCCTGTACGGCTCGGGTGGGCATGGTATACTTTTGGGGGTTTTCAAAAACCTTTGGAGGGATTTGCTCAGGGCGCCCGAAATCCTCCCTCCCGTGGGGAGCTGCCGGGAGGGTTCAGTCCATCCCGGGGGGATGTGAGGCCTTCGCGGGCGGAGGGTCAGCCAAGGGGACGAGACACGATGGCCACCGAGATCACCGTTGGGATCGCCGGCGCGGCGGGCGACGGATTGGACAAGACGGGGGATACCCTGGCCCGGACCGCCGCCCGGCTGGGGCTCCACGTCTTCGCGTACAACAGCTACCAGTCGCTCATCCGGGGCGGACACACCTGGCTGCGGCTGCGGCTGGCGGAGGAGAAGGTCGACAACCACGGCGACCACCTGAACGTGCTGGTGGCGCTGAACCAGGACGGCATCGAGCGGCACGCGCGCGAG
>JBBTDR010000547.1:0-8487 GCA_038042665.1 Nitrospinota bacterium | reverse complement strand
ATGACAGGAAAATGCAGTGAGTTAGGACACTACCCCCCGCGGAGGGTGGGAGTGGCCTCAGGCGCGGCGCGGCTCGGGGGCGGCCTCTACCGCGGAGGGCGCGACCTCCATCGGGGAGGGCGCGGCGGCGGGGGCCGCCTCCAGCCCCACCCAGCGGCGCAGGCTGGCCACGCCGTTGTGGGTCACTTCATAGAGGCAAGGGGTGAGGAAGAGGGTGACGACGAGGGAGAAGGTCAAGCCGTACAGGGACACGATGCCCAGGGGCTTGAGCATCGCGGTCCCTTCGCCCCAGCCGAGGGCGAGGGGCACCAGGCCGAGGATGGTGATGAGGGAGCTCATGAGGATGGGCCTCAGCCGGAGGGAGGCCGCGAGCACGATGGCCTCGCGCTGAGGGACGCCCCCCTCGCGTATCTGCTCGATGTACTCCACCATCACGATGGCGTTGTTGACCACATACCCCACGAGGATCAAAAGACCGATGAGGGAGGGCGCCCCGAACGGCGTGCCCGTCAGGTAGAGGCCGGCCACCGCCCCCGAAATGGCCGGCGGGATGGCGAACATGATGACGAAGGGGTTCACGAGGGAATCGTACTGTATCGCCATCACCGCGTAGGTGAGGAAGATGGCCAGCAGGGCCAGGAACATCAGCTCCCGGTTGGTCCGGTTCAGGACCCGCTCTTCGTCGCCGGGGAGAACATAGTAGCCCTCGGGGAACTTGAGCTCCGCCAGGCGCCCGCGCACGTCCCGGCTCACCTCACCGAGGGAGCGGTCCGCCAAATCGGCCGTGATCTCGACCGCCCGGCTCTGATCGATGCGGGCGATCTCGGTGTCGCCCTGGCCGGAGTTCACCTTGGCGATATGCCCCAGATGAATGGGCTCGCGCCCGGGCGGGAAGAGCGGCAGCCGCTCGATGTCCTGGGCGTTGCGGATCCGGGTGTCCTGGAACTTGACCCGCACGGGCACGCGGCGGTCCTGGCGGTTGATGTAGGTGATGACGGTCCCGTCCACGGCCGTGCTGACGGTCTCGCCCACCTGCTGGACCGAGAGCCCGAAGGCGGAGGCCCGCTCCCGGTCGAGGCGCACCTGGAACTCCGGCCTCCGCTGATCCTGATCGAGCTGGACGTTCGGCAAGCCCGGGACTCCCCTCAGCCGCTCCACAACCTGCTGCGACAAGCGCTGAAGGACGCTCAGGTCGTCTCCCCGGACGGCCAGGGAGAAGGGCTTGTTGTGGATCGAGTTCGTGGTGCGGAGGCCGCGTATTTGGGTCTTGAAGGCCAGAATCTGCACGTCCGGGACGTCGAGGCGGGCCAGCCGCGGGCGCAGGCGCCCAAGGTACTCGAAGGAGCTGTGGCCCTTCTTGAGGTTGAGTTCCACCTGCCCCCGGGCGGCGTTCCGGGCGACGCCCCTGCCGAACAGCCTCCCGCCCGAGGTGGCGAAGACGTTCTCCACCTCCTTGTCGGCCCGCAGCATGTCATGAATCCGGCGGACGACGACGTTCGTCGTCTCGAGCTTGGCCCCCGGAGTGAAGCGGATGTCCACGGTGATGCGGCCGTCGTCTTCGTCGGGCAAGAGCGCGCTCCCCACCCCTCGCACCAGGACCAGGGTGGCGGCGCAAAGCCCGAGCGAGAGGGGGATGACCAACCACCGCCGCTGGAGAACGCGGGGCAGCAGGCCCCGGTAGGCGTCCATGACCCACTCGACGGCGCGGGCGACCGCGCGGAAAAAGAAGGTCCGGCTGAGACCGCTCGTCTGGGGCAGCTGGAGCAGGCGGGCGGCGAGCATGGCCACTGCGGTCAGGGTGACGATTAGGCTGCAGAAGAAGGCGATGATGATGGTCAGGATGAGCTCGCGGAACAACAAGGAAACAATGCCCGACATGAAGAAGAAGGGCAGGATGGAGGCCACGTTGGCGAGGGTCGACGCCCACAGGGCGCTGTCCACCTCGCGGGCCCCGCGCTGGGCCGCCTCGGCGGGATCTCCCCCCATGGCCTGAAACCGCGAGATGTTGTCGAGCATGACGATGGCGCAGTCCACCTGCATGCCCAAGCCGATCGCCAGGCCGAACAGGCTGAAGATGTTGAAGGTGAGGCCCGCCACCCACATGAAAAACAAAGTGAAAAGGGCCCCGATGGGGACGGTCAGGGCGATGATCAAGGTCCGGCGGATGCTGGCGAAGAAGAGCAACGCGGCCCCGGTCGCGAGAATGCCCCCCACCAGGGCCGATTCGATGACGTTCTGGATGGCGGCGCGGATGAAGAAGCTCTGATCCCCGACGGGGGTGAGGTTCGTCCCCTCGGGGATGATCTTGTGGCCCTTGAGGAACGCCAGGCGCTCGTTGACGCCGTCCACCACGGCCACGGTGTTGGAGTCGGGCTGCTTGAGGATGACCACCTTGACGCTCTCCGCCCCATTGAACCAGACGAAGACGCGCTTCTCCTCCGCGCCGTCCACCACCTTCGCGAAGTCCCTCAGGTAGACGCGCCCCCCGTCCGGCAAGGGGAAGATGAGGCGGGTGAGGTCCTCCGCGCTGCGCAGCTTGCCGGCCGTGCGGCTGGAGTACTCGCGCTCGGCGGTGTCCACCCGGCCGGCCGCCACGTCCATGTTCTCGCTGCGCATCCGCTGGAGGACCGAGTTCAAGGTGAGCCCCAGGCCCTGGAGGCGGGGGAAGTCCACGAGGACCTGCACCTCCTCGTTCAGCCCGCCGAAGGCCTCCACCGACGCCACCCCGGGCACCACGAGGAGCTGGGGCACCAGCACCTGGTTGGCCCAGGTCTGGAGGGCCGGCCCCTTGAACTTGTTCGAGGCCAGGGCGAACTCGACGATGGGCGCCTGAGAGGGGTCCGCCTTGAAGATGCGGGAGTTCCCCAGCTGGGTCTGGATCTCCTCGGGCAGGTTGCGCCGGGCGATGTTGAACTTGATGATGGCGTCCTGGAGGGCCAGGTTGATGTCGCGGTTATAGTCGAAGAAGAGATAGACCCGGACCACCCCCTCCTGGCTGATGGAATGAATCCGGACCAAGCCCTCCGTCGTCGCCATCTCGCGCTCGAGGATTTTGGTCACCTGCTCCTCGACGATCTCGGCGTCCGCGCCCGGCCAATCCACGACCATGATGATGCGGGGGTAGATGATCCGGGGAAGAAGGTCCACCGAGAGGCGGGTCAACGCGAACACGCCCATCACGACGAAGCAGACCAGCAGCATGATGGTGCCGACCGGGCGCCGGATGGACAGCGCGCTCAGGGACACGGGCCTTCTCCCCCTACTCCGTCACGACGCGGACGGGGCTTCCTTCCTTCAACTGCCCGACCCCGCTCACGATCACCTTCTCGCCCGCCTTGAGCCCCGAGAGGATCTCCACCTGCCCCTCGACGCTCTCGCCCAGGCCGACCTTCCGCCTCTGGGCGACGTAGCGCGGCCCCTGGGGCTGGCCCTGTCCTTGGCCCTGCCGCTGCCCCTGGGCCTGCGCCTCGCCCGGGCTCCCGCGCTGGGCTTGCGGGCCTGCTTCCCGCTGGCCCTCCGCCGGAGGCCGGGCCAGCGCCTGGGCGAGGAGGAAGACGTGGCCGCTCGCCGGGTCGTCGTCGTTCCACTCCACCGCGTGGGAGGGGAGGACGATGGCCTCGCGCCCGAGCTGGGGCTCGAAGGAGACCCGCGCGTGCAGGCCCGGCTGCAGCTTGAGGTCCGGGTTGGGGATCTCGACCTCGGTCAGCGCCTGGCGCGTGCGGGGATCGACCTGGGGGAAGATGACCGTGAGCTTCCCCTGGAAGCGGCGGCCCGGATGGGCGTCCAGCTCGACGACGGCGCCCTGGCCCGCCCGCAGGCGAGAGAGCTCGAGCTCGCTCACCGGCGCGCGCATCCGCAGGGTGCGCACGTGCGCGAGGGTGAGCACGTGGGAGCGGGCCATGGCGAGGTCGCCCGGCTCCATCCTCCGCTCGGTGACCACCCCGCCGATGGGCGAGCGGATCTCGAAGTACTCAAGCTGCACCCGGAGCAGGTTCACCCGCTGGCGCATCCTCTCCACATCCGCGGCCGCCCGGTGCGCCCCGGTCAGCACCCTGATCCACTCCTGCTGGCTCACGACGCCCGTCTTGAAGAGGGGCTCGCGCGACTTGTAGATGGCCTCGGCCTCCTCCTGCTTCGCGCGCTCCGCCTCGAGCTCCGCCCGCGCGAGGGCCAGCTCGATCTGCCGGACCCTGTCGTCCAGGCGCGCGAGGAGCTGGCCCTGGTTCACCTGGTCCCCTTCCCGGACCAGAATCTCCAGCACCTGCCCCTCGGCCTGGGACATGAGCTTGACCTCGCTGACCGGATAGAGGGTGCCCGTGGCGGCCACCCGGCGGCCGACCCGCCCCATGGCCGCCTCCACGACCAGGACGGCCAAGGGCCGATCGCCCTGGGGGCGGCCCGCCCACGCGGGGGGGGCGAAGGCCTCCGCCAGCAGGCATGCAGAAAGAGCGAAAAGGAAAAGGAGGCGTTTCACGAAGAGTGCACTCCGGGACCCCGAGCCGGGCCAAGCGCCTAACGGTAACCTGCTTCGCCCAGGACACTCTCCGGCGGCCAGAGGGGATATCTTTCCCATCTAACGGGCGAACCAGGGAAATATATCATAGTGAGAGAAAAAAAGTGCCCCCGGAGGCGGAAGAAAGAGGAAACCGCCCGGGGCCGGCGCGGGGGCCTACCCCCCGATGGCGCTCATGGTTCTGGCAGGCTGGACGAACTCTTTTTGGCCAATCAGGTGGCCGGGGGTCTTGGTCTGGACCACCCCGGCCAGCCAGGCCTCGACCTCGGCGTCCGAGGCCCCCCCCCGGAGGAGGGCCTTCAGGTTGTGTTCCACAGTGGAGAACAGGCAGGTCCGGACCATCCCCTCCGCGGTCAGGCGGAGGCGGTTGCAGGCCTCGCAGAAGGGCCGGGTGACCGAGGCGATGACCCCCACCTCCCCCTTCCCGTCCCGGTAGCGGTAGCGGGTGGCCGGGTCGGAGGGGTGGCCCGAGGTCAGGACGAGCTCCCCCTCCGAGGCGAGCCCCGCGAGGATCTCCTCCGCCGTCAGCACCTTCGCCCGCTCCCAGGCCCGGTCGGCGTCGAGGGGCATGTACTCGATGAACCGCACGACGTAGCCCGTCTCCCGGGCCCAGCGGGCGAAGCGGGGGATCTCCTCCTCGGTGAGCCCCTTGACCGCCACGGCGTTGATCTTGACCGGGCTGAAGCCCGCCCGGGCGGCGGCCTCGATGCCCGCCATCACCTGGCCGAAGACGTTCCGCCGGGTGATGAGGAAGAACTTGTCCGCGTCCAGGCTGTCGAGGCTGATGTTGATGCGCCGCAGGCCCGCGGCGTAGAGCTTCCCGGCCAGCTGGGGCAGGGCGAGGCCGTTCGTGGTCAGGGCGAGGTCCATGCCCGGCTGGATCTCGAGCATCATCCGGACGAGCCGGTCGAGGTCCTTGCGCAGCAGGGGCTCCCCCCCCGTCAGGTGGTAGCTCACGAAGCCCAGCCCGGTGGTGATGCGCACCACCCGCGCGATCTCCTCGTAGGTGAGCACCTCCGCGTGGGGGAGCCACTGCATCCCCTCCTCGGGCATGCAGTAGAAGCAGCGGAAGTTGCACCGGTCCGTCACCGAGATGCGCAGGTCGTCGTGGCCGCGCCCGTAGCGGTCGAACAGCTGAGGAGGCATCTCAACCCTCCGGTTCCTGAGCGGGAGGGTCGAGCACCCTCCCGGTGAGAGACGTATCGTAGCCGCCCAGCTCCCGGACGCTCCGGGCGAAGGCTTCGTCGCGCAGGATCTCCAAAAGCCGGCGCATGGAAACCATCTCCCAGTGCTCGGCGGGGATGACGAAGTCGAACCGCTCCCCGCCCAGGGGGACGAAGTCCAGCCCCAGCAGCTTCGCCGCGGCGTAGATGCCCAGCCCCGCGTCCGCCCGCCCCGCCGCCACCGCCATCGCCACCGCCACGTGGGTGGTCTCCACCCGGTCGTAGCCCCGCACCCGGGCGGGCTCGACCCCCGCCTGGGCGAGGAGGTGGTCGAGCAGCACCCGGGTGCCCGCCCCGAGCTGGCGGTTGGCGATGGTGACGCCCGCCCGGGCGAAATCCGCCACCGAGGAGATGCCCTTGGGGTTCCCCCGGGGGACGAGGATGCCCTGCTCCCGCTGGACGAAGTTCACCACCACCACGGCGCGGTCCTTGAGGTAGCGGCGGATGTAGCTCCAGTTGTACTCCCCCGTCGCCGGGTCGAGGAGGTGGCTCCCCGCCAGGTGGGCCTCCCCGTTCCGCAGCGCGATGAGGCCCGCCATCGAGCCCACTGCCGAAGCCGAGAGGCTCACCCCCCGGAAGCGCCGGCGCAGCTCGCTCGCCAGGAGGTCGAGGGCGTTGTCGTGGCTCCCGGCCATGAGGATGTTGCCCCGCACCTCGGCCGCCGGGCGGAGGAGCTCCACCCGCACCCGCTCCCCGGCCTCGATCCCCTCCGAGCCGGGCGGGATGCGCACCACCCCGTCCGCCTCGACGAGGCTGCTGATCACGCTCGCCCCCCGCTTGGCGGGGAGCGCCACCAGCCGCCCCCCCACCTCCCCCAGCTTCACCCGGAGGAACTCCTCCATCCCCAGGTGGGAGGCGCTCTTGCGGCCGAGCACGGCCTCGGCGGCTTCCTCCTCCCGCGGGATCGTCCCCTCCAGGTGGGCCATGAGGGGCCGGACGAACTCCTGGAGCGCGATGGCGGCCGAGACGGGATAGCCCGGGATGCCGATCACGGGCTTCAGGGCGCCCGACGCCGCGCGGCAGACCCCCATGACGGTGGGCTTGCCGGGGAAGATCGCAACCCCGTGCACGAAGAGCTCCCCCAGCCGCTGGACGATGGCCGAGGTGTAGTCCTCCCGCCCGGCCGAGGAGCCCGCGTTCACGAGCACGATGTCGGCCCCCTCCAGGGCTTCCCGCACGGCGGCCTCGATGGCCTCGAAGCGGTCCGCCACGATGGGCCAGGCGGCGGGCTCGCCGCCCCACTCCCGGACGAACGCCGAGAGGACGACCGAGTTGAACTCGATGAGCTCCCCGGGCTTGGGCGCCTGTCCCGCGGGCACCAGCTCGTCCCCGGTGGGGATGATGGCCACCCGGGGGGAGCGGCGGACGCTCACCCGGGTGACGCCTGCGGCGAGGAGCCCCCCCAGGTCGAAGGGCCGGAGGCGGTGGCCGGGGGGCAGGAGGAGCTGACCCTCGACCATGTCCTCCCCCGCCACCCGGACGTGGGCCCAGGGAGGGACGGCGGCCTCGATCTGGACGACGCCCGGCTCGGGCTCGTGCACGTGCTCGGCCATCACCACGGCGTCGGTGCCGGGGGGCAGGAGGTCCCCCGTGTCCACGGGGTGGGCCTCCACGTCCACCTTGAGGTTCAAGGGGCGGGCCGCCGAGGCCCCGATGGTCGCCTCGGCCCGGAGGGCGTAGCCGTCCATGGCCGCCGCGTGGAAGTGGGGGCTCGAGAGGGCCGCGAAGACGGGCCCCGCCGTCACCCGCCCCAGGGCCCCGGGGACGGGCACCTCCTCGGCCGGGAGGGAAGCCGCCGGGCCCGCCCTCTCCAGCAGGCGGGCGAGGGCCTCCTCCCGGGGGATGTTCTCCAGATAAAGCTTCCGCCCGGACGCGGGCGCGGAGGTCTCGTTCATCCGGTTCCTATCCGTAGAGGGTGACCCGCACCTCGCTCCCCGCCGGGAGCCCCTCGCGCTCCAGCGGGACGGTGATGAAGCCATCGGCCTTCGTGAGGGTGGAGATCATGGCCGAGTTCCCCATGAGGGGATGGGCCAGGAGGACGCCCTCCTTCTCCTCCAGCCAGACCCGCACCAGGTCCTCGCGGCCCGGGGCGGAGGGGAGGTTCCGCGAGAGGCGGGCCCTCACCCCCCTCGCCGCGTCCGCCAGGGTGGGGACCTCCCCGCTCAGCTGCCGGAGGATGGGCCGGACGAAGGCGTGGAAGATCATGAAGGCCGAGACCGGGTGGCCCGGGATCCCCACCACGGCCTTGTCCACTCCGCCCCGCCGGACGCGCCCGATGATGGTGGGCTTGCCCGGCTTGATCGAGATGCCGTGGACGAGCACCCCGGGCTCCCCGAGCGAATCGATCGCCTCGACGGTGTGGTCCCGCACCCCCATCGAGCTCCCCCCCGAGATGAGCACCACGTCCGCCCGCTCGGCCGCCTCGCGCAGGCGGACCTGGATGGCCGGGAGGTCGTCCGGGAGGATGTCCCCGGTCTCGGGCACCCCGCCCGCTTCCATGACGGCGGCGGCGAGGGAGAAGCGGTTGATGTCCCGCACCTGGCCGGGCCGGGGCTCGGCGCGGGGGTCCACCAGCTCGTCCCCGGTCGGGAGGATGGCCACCCGGGGGCGGCGCCGCACCCGGAGCGTCACCACCCCCACCCCGGCGAAGGCCCCGATGTCCTGGCTCCGGAGCCGGCGGCCCGCCGCGAGAATCCGCTCCCCCTTGCGGAGGTCGTCCCCGGGGGCGAGGACGTTCTCCCCGGCCGAGAC